>JAEUKC010000217.1:0-5716 GCA_016794445.1 Myxococcales bacterium | reverse complement strand
TGCGCGAGCAGCACCGCGTGCCTCGACAAGTGCGCGAAGGACGCCGACTGCGTCTCCGGCAAATGCGACACGGCGAGCGGTGTCTGCGGCGCGCTGCCGGTCGACGCCGGCCCGGAGGTCCCTGACGCGAGTGGCGACACGGATGTCCCCGACACTGGCGCCGTGGACACCGGCTCCGCCGTCGACACGGGCTCCGTCGTCGACACGGGCGCCGACCTCGGGTTCGCCGACGGCGCGGCGCCGGTGATCGCCGATCGCCCCGCGCTGCCACTGGGCGTGAAGACGTGCACCAAGGACGCCGAGTGCGAGACCAACCACTGCGTCGAGGGGGTCTGCTGCAACACCGCGTGCGAGCAGAAGTGCTACTCGTGCGCGCTCCTCGGCAGCCCGGGCATCTGCACCGTGGAGCCCGTCGGCGTCGACCTCCGCCAGAACTGCGGCCCCGCCCGCACGTGCCTCGGCACCTGCGACGGCACCGGCGAGTGCATCGGCGCCGGCAAGGGCACGATGTGCGCTCGCAACCGCTGCACCGGCCCGAGCACCGGCGTCGGTCCCGCGTACTGCGCGGCGCCCGGGGCCAAGTGCGAGGAGGGCGGGAGCGTCGCGTTCGACTGCGGGCCCTACGCCTGCGCGCCGGCGTTCGGCGCCTGCCTGCAGAGCTGCGCCACGACGGCCGACTGCGCGAACGGGTATGCGTGCGACGTCCCGAGCAAGACCTGCCTCGCCGTGGAGCCGCCCTCGACCGACTCGGGCTGCGCCGTCTCGGGCCGTGGGGCACGGGGCTCCGCCGTGCTCGTGCTCGGTCTCGGGTCCCTTGGCGCGCTCCTCGCGCGTCGTCGCCGCCGCTGAGCGGGCTTGTGCTCGGTCAATGGCTGTTTCGGCCGACCTTCGCTAGACCCTCCCACCATGAAGGTCGCCGCCCTCGTCCTCTTCGCGCTGCTCACCGCTGCCTACGGCCTCGCCGTCGTCGTACCGAAGTACGTCGACGCCAACCGCGCCTACACCTCTGCGCCCGCTGGCGGCTACGGCGTCCACGATCCAGCGCGCGCCGACAAGCGGCACCGCATCGAGACCACGCGCGACGAGCTGCGCGGTCGCTCGCAGAGCTACGCGATGGCCATCGTCGCGACGTCGTTCGTCGGCCTCGTCCTCGCGGTGATCGGTCGCAAGAAGCCCGGTCCGAAGACGGGGCTCGTCGTCGGGCTGGCCGTGCTCGGCTTCGTCTCGGTCGTCGTCATGCAGGGCATGGGCAACATCTTCTGATCAGCCGTGGACGGCGTGCCCGAACGCGCGCATCCACTTGGCCTCGTCCTCCGACAGCGGCCCCTTCTCGAGGGCGTCGAGGTTCTCGCGCAGCTGCTCTGCGTTCGCCGGACCGGTGAGCGCCAGGTCCACGTGGGGGTTCGAGAGCTGGAACCGGTAGCAGTCCCCCGCGGTCATCACGTTGCCCGTCCACCCGCTCGGGCGCTTGAGCAGCTTGCGCCACGAGGTGGCGGTGTACGCCAGGATGGTGGGCTTGTCCTCGCGGCGGTGCGGGAAGATCTCGCGCTCGGCGCCCGGGTGGGCGGCGTTGTACCGGATCATCAGCAGATCGAGCGGCGACTCGGCGGCGAGGCGGCCGGCGCGCGGGCGGTCGTGGATGCTCATGCCGATCGCGCGCACCTTCCCGCTCTCGCGCAGGTGCAGCATCTCGCGCTCGGTGGCGCTCGACCACGCCGCGCCGACGCCGACCCAGCCGAGCAGGTACGTGTCGAGGTAGTCGACGCCGAGGTCACGCAGCAGCGCCTCGGCGCCGCGGCGCACGCCCCAGCCGAACCAGCCGATCTTGGCGTAGCCGATCACCGCCGTCTGCTCGCGGCGCTGCTTCAGGGCCTCGCGCAGCGGGCTCTTCAGGCCGCCGGCGCGCATCGTCCAGAGGAACGTGTTCACGCCGCGGTCCATCGCGGCCCGCACGCCGGCCTCGTCGATGCCGTAGTTGGCGGCGAGGCCGAGCCGGAACAGCCGCTTGCCGGGGAAGGCGGAGGGGGTGCGGTGCAGCCAGTCTTCCATCGCCACAGGGATGCCGACGGCCGAGCTGGGGTGCAAGTGAGCGAAGCGGAGCGCAGCGGAGCGCAGCGAACGGCGGCCGCCTCCACGGGCGGCCGCTCGAGAAAGAACGGCTAGGCGCTCGACTCGGCGACCGCGATCGGCGGGATGTGCAGCATCGTGATCGACGGGTCGCGGGGGGCGGTGTCGCGGGCCATCTCGAGGGCCTCGGGCATCGACCGCGCGGTCTCGTAGCCGAGGAGCTTGGGGATGTACTCGTTGTCGGCGCCGACGACGATCACGCGCCCGAGCCACTGCCGGCCCGCCTCGCCCCAGTACCACATGAAGAACGGGTGGGCGGGGTGGTAGGCGTTGCCCGTGCGGTACATCTGGATGTACGCCGGGTTCTCCGCGAACTTCTTCTCGAACTTCTTGTGCAGCTCCATCGCGTCGCGCGTCTGCGGGAGCAGGTCGTGCACGAACTCGATGTACGGAGCGTGGTGGTTCTTGTCGAACTGGTCGGTGCACGGGTGGCAGATGATCATCGTGCCGCCCTTCTTCACCAGCGGGACGCCCTTGTAGAGGTTGAACAGGTAGCCCTGCGCCATCACCTGCACGAGCAGGGGGTTCAGGAACGAGTTCACGTTGTAGGGGCTGATGTACGGGATGCCCGAGACGAGGATGTCGGCCTGGCCCTTGATGGGCACCGCGTACTGCTCGTACGACTTGGCGAGGGTGAGCTCGTGCACCGGCTCGCACGCACCGGCGAACACGCCGGTGACGCCGTAGGGCGAGGGCACGCGCTGGAAGATCGCCTGCCGCGCCGGCTGGGGGAGCTTGCTCAGCGTGAAGGTGAGCGCCTTGAGCGCGGCGCGCTCGCGGCCCGTCAGGTCGTCCTCGTTCTTGCCGAGGAAGGCCAGCGGGTCGTCGAACATGCGGTTGTTCACCGTCGTCTCGATGTGGAACACCTTGAGGTGCTTCTCCATCTGCTGGCCCATGCGCTCGACGCTGGTGGCGAGCGCCGACGACTTCGGGTCCATGTACGAGTGGCAGTCGCGCATCACCTTGGGGTTGTGGTGCGAGCGCAGCGACTTGTAGCCGCAGAGGCCGACGCTGACCGACTTGTGGCCGCCGTCCATGGGGACGAGGTTCAGGTTCACGTAGATGATGAGATCCGACTCGGCCGCGCGGCGGTTGATCTCGACGATCTCGCCCTGCTCGGTGGTGCAGATCTCCACCATGTTCTTGGCGTCTTCGGCGTCGTGGTTGTAGAGCCGGTCGGGCCAGTGGGCGTCGAAGATCTTGTCGCCGACGACGTGGCGCACCTCGTCCGCGGTCATGCGGCGGTGCACGCTGGTGGCGATGATCATCTCGTAGTCCTCGACCGCGTGATCGGCCAAGGTCTGGAGGACGATGGTCAGCACGCGCTCGCGGATGTCCGGCCGCCGCATCGGGGGCAAGGGGAGAGAGATGTCGTCGATGGCGATCGTGACCTTCATCCCCGGGCGCAGGAGCGCGTGGAGCGGGTCCATGCCGACCGGGTGGTTGAGCGCGTAGCGGATGGCCGCGTCGACGTCCTTGAGGCCCTCCATCGGAGAGCGCGGGTAGAACACGCGCGTGCCGGGCGGCATGTCGACCTCGATGAGGCGGTCGCCCGAGAAGATGGTGCGCGGCGCGCTCTTGCGGTCGAGGGTGACGACGAGGGGGTTGCTCATGATCTTCGCTCGGTCAGGTCAGGTCCACGACGGGCCAGGAATACGCCTTGGCGAGCTGCCGCAGGCGGGCGTCGGGGTTCACACAGGCGGGGTGGCCGACGACGGACAGCATCGGCACGTCGGAGTAGCTGTCGCTGTATGCGAAGCACTCCTCGAGGTCGTGGCCCTGGCCGCGCGCGTGCTCGCGGATGAGGCGCGCCTTCTCGGGACCGGCGACCACGGGGCGCAGGAGCCGGCCCGTCGCGTGGTTGTCCTTGATCTCGAGGCGGTTGGCGATGACGTGGTGCGCGCCGAGGTACTGGGCGAGGCGGGTCATCAAGAAGTCGAGCGCGCCCGAGATGATGACCACGTCGTGCCCGAGATCGACGCAGCGCTGCACGAAATCGCGCGCGTGCGGGTGGAGCGCCTTCTTGATGACCGTCTCGAAGCAGTCGTCGGCCAGCACCTCGAGGCGATCGTGCGAGATGCCCTCGAAGGTGGAGAACAGGAGCTCGTTGAAGGTGCGGCGGTCGACCATCTCGGCGACCATCATCCGCGGCGCCATCAAGAGCGCGCGGCCGAGCTTCTTGGCAGACAGATAGGGGTTCGCCTGGTTGGCCAGGTAATAGAGGGTCGGGTGGACGAGGTTCGTCCGCACGAGCGTCCCGTCGACGTCGAAATAGCTTCCAGGCACGGCAATCCGGGCTGTTTCGCCGAGGTGGGGCGGCCCGTCAATGCGAAGGTGCGTACGCGGCCACTCCGAGAATGCCCCCGGGCTGAAGCCCGGGGCACCGACGGCCGCGGAAGCCCACCTGCGGCGGGCTCGCGAAGTGTAGAGGCGCAGCCGGGCGAGTGCGCAATCGTCGCGTACTACGCCGACGACGAAGGCGATGGACGAAGGGCGCCGACCGCGCCGACTGGATAGCCCGCGCGAGCGGGCTTGCCCCCGCTGTCGGTGCCCCGGGCTTCAGCCCGGGGGTACGATCACCGAAGGTGCGTACGCGGCCCAAGGGGCGCGCTAGTCGGTCCGGCGGCTGCGCACGATCTGGTAGAGGCCGAGCAGGCAGATGGCCCCGCCGAGGATCATCAGGTGGAGCGGGCTCCCCGTGCCGATGAGGCCCCTGCCGGTGAGGCCGGCGCCGATGGCCGCGAGGCCCATGACCAGGTTGAAGATGCCGACGCCCATGCCGGATCAGCATATCGCAGATCCTCTGCGGTGGTCGGGCGTAAGAAGGCGTAGGCTCGGCGCGTTCTCCCGAAAGACCCCCATGCAAAGCTCCCGAACCCTCTGGCTGCTCGCCCTGTGCGCCCTGGGCTCCGGCTCGGCCGCCTGTGGCAAGCCGGCGGCTCCCCCGAAGAGGGCGTCGTTCGACGGTCCGGCCACGCCCCGCGTCTCGGGCATCGAGCAGCGCAAGAAGCTCGGCGTCACCATCTACAACGCCGACTTCGCCGTCATCCGCGAGCACCGCGAGGTCGACCTGGTCAAGAACGGCCGCACGGCCCTCCAGCTCGAGGGCGTCGCCGCGCACATCCAGCCCGAGACGGTCCACCTCAAGTCCCTCGCCGGCCCCGACGCTCTCGAGGTCTACGAGCAGAACTTCCGCTACGACCTGCTCACGCCGGCCAAGATGCTGGAGAAGTACGTCGGCAAGCAGATCAAGGTCTACCGCTGGAACTCGCTGCTCGGCGTCGAGGAGCCGGTGGCGGCCAAGGTGCTCGCGGCCGAGAACGGCCAGCAACCGGTGTTCGAGATCGGCGGCGAGGTCACCTACGGGTACCCGGGCCGGCTCGCGTTCCCGGAGGTGCCCGCGAACCTCGTCGCCAAGCCCACGCTGGTGGTGATGGTCGGGAGCCCCCTCGGCAAGCAGACGATCGAGCTCGGGTACTCGACCTACCAGATGGCGTGGAAGAGCGACTACGTCGTCACCGTCGACGCCGACGACACCAAGGCCGACATCACCGGCTGGGTCACCCTCGACAACCGGAGCGGCGCCGCG
>JAEUKC010000215.1:0-6316 GCA_016794445.1 Myxococcales bacterium | reverse complement strand
CGGCGAGGCGGTGATCGACGGGCGCACCGACGTCTGGTCGATCGGCGTCGTGCTCTACGAGGTGCTCACCGGCACGCTGCCCTTCGATGCGCCAGCGTTGCCGCTGCTGCTCATGCGCATCGCCACCGAGCGGCCGCGCCCCGTCGACGAGCTCGCGGACATCCCCACCGAGATCGCCACCGTCGTGCACCGCGCCCTCGAGCCCGACCGGGAGCGCCGGTTCTCGTCGATGACCGACCTGCTCCACGCGGTGCGCGACACCATGCTCTTCGAGCAGCTGCCGGCGTTCGTCGGCACCGGGCACGGGTACCGCCCCTCCACCGTGATGCGGGCCCTCGAGGCGGCCGCGCCCGAGCGCCCGCTCGACCTCGGCTGGCTGCCCTCACGTCCGCCGCCCCCTCCCCCGGCGCCCCGCACGCCGCTGCCGCGCGAGACGCGCGGGGGCCGCGTGCGGTTCGGCCTGGTCCTGACCGGATCGGGAGCCATCAAGGCCATGGACTCGCTGTCGACGGCGCTGGGCCCGCGGTGGGCGCTCGCGCGCGCGGCCACCTACGCGGAGCTCGTCGACGCGCTGGCGGAGGGAGACCTCGACCTCGCGTGGTTGCCGCCGGTGGCCTACGTGCGCGCCGTGCGATCGGGGGCGGCGCGGCTGCTGCTCACCCTCGAGCGCGACGGGCGGCGCTCGTACTCGTCGGCGATCGTCGCCCGCGCCGCCGACGCCGAGCAGGGGCTCGCGCTGTTCGAGGGGCGCCGCGCGGTGTGGGTCGATCCGTGGTCGGCCGCCGGGTACCTGATCCCCCGCTGCATGTTGCGGCTCGCGGGCATCGAGCCCGATCGCGCGCTCTCGAGCCAGGCGTTCGTCGGCTCTTACGAGGCGGTCCTGCGCGCCATCGCCGGCGGAGACGCCGACGTCGGGGCCGTGCACTGCCGGCTCGACGAGCTCCGCGAGATCGTCTCGTCGCCGTTCCGTGACGACCCGCGCCTGCGGGCGATCGCGGTCAGCCGCGAGCCGATCCCCGGCGACACCATCTGCGCCCCCGCCACCGCGAACCCGGAGCGCGTCCGGCGCGTGGTGGCCCGGTTCGTCGAGGCGGCGACCCGCATCGAGGCGCGACCCACGTTCCAGCGCATCTTCGGCACCGACCGCTTCGTCGCGGCGAACCCCTCGCGGTACGAGGGGCTCGAGGCCGCGCTGGCCGAGGACGTCGGCGACGCGCGCTAGTCCGGGAACCCCGGGACGAACGTCGCGGCGAGGCGGGCCGGCGAGACGACGCCACGCTGCCGCATCCAGCGCGTGGCCTCCTCGACCAGCGCCTTGCCCTCCGCGCCGTCGAGCAGTCGCCCGAGGCGCAACCGCGCGGTGGCCGCGAACAGCGCGAGGCTCGCCTCCTCGAGGATCGGGAGGCCGGCGCGCAGCTGCTCGACCGCGTCGTCGAGCCGACGCTCGCGCGCGGCGAGCCCGGCGCGCAGGAGGCGGGCGAACCCCGAGGTCCACGGAGCGCCTTCTCGCTCGAGGGCGCGCGCGTCGGCGAGCACGCGGCCGCGCACCTCGGCCTCGGACAGCTGCGGCTCGGCGAGCGCGCAGCGACCGCGGAGCCAGCGCGACTTGCAGCGCGTGTGGTGGACGCGCAGGAGCAGAGAGGCGCGCAGCGCCGGGTACTCCGCCTCGACCCGGGCCAGCGCCCCGGCCGCCCGGCCCTGGTACAGATCGGCCTGCGCGCGGGCCTGGATCTCGTACCAGTGCTGGACGTGGAACTGCCGCCCGCTCCACCGGGACATGGCGTCTTCGATGACCCTGCGCGCCTCGTCGGGCTCGTCGTCGACGAGGAACGAGACGTTGGTCTCGCCCACGCGCAGGTTGGTCCCGAAGTAGAGGTCACCGCGCTCGTCCGCCTCACGCAGGTAGGCGGGCAGGCGCTGCCGGACGAGGGCGAGCTCCCCCAGGTACAGCGCGGCCGAGAGCCCGAAGTACTGCACCGAGCGCAGCGACCACTGCATCTTGAGCGAGCTCTCCTCGTAGAGCGCGACGAACCGCTCGCTGTGCCGCGCCGCCACCGGGAAGTCCCCGGTGAAGTAGCCGACCGAGGCGTCTCCGAGGGTGATCATCGCCTCGCCGTCGCCCGCCGACTGGTGCGGGAGGAGCGCCCGCGCGAGGTCGACCCGTCGAGCCGCGGCGGCGCGCGCCCGGGGACCGCGCGTGGCGACGAAGACCGCCTCGAGCACGAGCGCGCGCAGGAGCCGCTCGGGCTCGCCCGCGCTCAGGCTGGTGAGCAGGTTCTGGGTCTGGAACTGCGCAGCGCGCATGTTGTCGACGACGGCGAGGCCCGCGGCGGCCGACCAGCAGACGTCGATGCGCGCGAGGGTCTTGGGCGCGACGGTGTCCGCCTCGCGCAGGCGGAAGCGGAGGCCCCGCAGCGAGAGCAGCAAGCGGAGCCAGATCACCGCGAAGAGCGCCCGGCGGGGGGTCGCGGCGATGTCGAGCCCCACGCGGGCGAGCACCGCGCGCATGACCTCGGTGCCGGCGTCGACGTGACCGCTGATCAGCAGCTGCTCCGCCGCGCGCCGCTCGAGGTCGAGCCGGTCCATGCCCTTGGCCTGCGCGGCCGCGGCGAGGAACGCCTGCGCCGCCGCTTCGCCCCGGCCCACGTGGGCGAGCGCGTCGCCGAAGGCGACCAGCAACGGCCCGCGGCGGGCCTCGTCGGTGCCGAGGTCGAGCGCGTTGCGATAGAACTGCGCGGCACGGTCGAAGGCGAGCGCCCGCGCGGACTTCTCACCGGCCTCCTCGGCGTAGCGCGCCGCGGGCTCCGAGAGCCCGGCGCCCGCGTAGTGGGTGTAGAGCGCCTCCGGATCGGCGTCGCCGATCTCGCGGAGCGTGCGGGCCAGGCGCTCGTGGACCGCGCGCAGCTCGGCCTCGTCGAGCTCTCCCACCAGCGCCTCGCGCACCCGGTCGTGGTACGGCTCGACGGTGTCGGTGCCGCGCCCGCCGGTCGCGCGCGCGAACCGGGCCACCCGCAGCCAGTCGAGCGCTTCGCGGCGCTCGTCGGACGAGAGCTCGGCCGCGCGCACGGCGTAGTCGATGCGGAGCGGTCGTCCAGCCACCGAGACGACCTCGAGCAGGCGACGGGCCGGATCCGGGAGCTGCCGCAGGCGCTGGAGGAGCAGGTGCTCGATGCGGAAGCTCGAGGTGAACGCGCCGGCCTCGGACTGCACGCTGTCGACCAGCTCGCGCAGCAACATGGGCTCGCCGCGCGACTCGCTCGCCACCGACTCGACGAGCTTCTGCGGGGCGTCGTTGCCGAGGAGCGCCCGCGCGAGCTGCACGCTCTCCTCGGGCCGCAGGGCCTCGACCCTTATGCGCCGCACGTCGAACGTGGCGCGCGTGTCGGGGCGGAGCAGCGTGCGCAGGGTGGGGCTCGCGTCCTCGTCGACGGTTCGCGCGCTGCCGACGAGCAGGAAGGCCGGTGGGTCCGGGGGCGCCGCGAGCTCGGCGAGCAACGCCGCGCTGTCGGCGTCGCCCCACTGCAGATCGTCGATGAACACCACGAGCGCGCGGCGGTCGGCGAGCCGGGCGAGCAGCTCGCGGAGGGCACCGAAGCCACGCATGCGCTGGTGCTGCGGGTCGGACGGCAGGCCGCGTCGCGGAGCGTCCGCCAGCGCCGAGACGCGCGAGAGCACCGGGAACAGGCGCACGAGCGCGGCCGCGTCGCGGGGGACGACCGCGGCCGTCTCGGCGGCGGGGAGCCGCAGGAGGGCGCGCGCGAGCTCGTCGATGACCGCGTCGAGCGCCTTGTACGGCACCGACTCGCGCTCGTAGCAACGACCCGCGAGCACCACGGCGTCGCCGGTGACGTCGTCGAGGAACCGCCGGACGAGCGCGGTCTTGCCGACACCGGAGCGCCCCGAGACCAGGACGAACACCGGCCGCCCCGCCTTGCTCGCCGCGTACGCGTGGTGCAGGCGCGCCAGCGTGTCGTCGCGACCCACGAGGAGCGTGCCCTCGCCGCGCGTGTCGTGGCTGCGCGCCGCGACCACCGACACGCTCGCCCCGAGGCGCCGGAGGATGTCGGCCCCCGACGGCCGCGCCTCGGGCCGCGTGCGCAGGAGCTCGAGGCAGAGCGCGGCGAGGTCGCCGGGGGCGTGGGGGGACAGCTCGCTCGGGCGCGGCGGCTCGAGGCGCTGCTTGTCGAGCAGGATCTGGAGCGGCGAGCCGAGGAACGGCAGGCGCCCGGTCAGCGCCTCGAACAGGATGACGCCGACGGCGTACCAGTCGGCGGCCTCGGTGAGCGCGTCGCCCGTGCCCTGCTCGGGCGCCATGTACTCGGGCGTCCCGGGCATGTGGGCGAGATCCGACGCGCCGCTCTCCGCGCGCAGATCGGTCGCGATGCCGAAGTCCACGACCACGACCCGCCCGTCTTCGTCCACGAGCACGTTGGAGGGCTTGATGTCGCGGTGGAGCTTTCCGGCGGCGTGCAGCGCGTCGAGCGCGGAGGCGAGCTGGGCCAGCATCGCGCGGAGGCGCGCGTAGTCCGGCGCGAGGTAGCCCGAGGGCGTGCGCACACGCGCCGCGTCCATCGCCGACGGCGCGCTGACCGTCTCCTGGTCGGGGTTGCTCTCGGTGAGGCCGCGCACCCACGTGAGGCAGTCGAGCGCGCCCCGCACCCGCTCCATCGAGAGCAGCCACTCGTCTCCCTCGCGCACGAGCTCGTAGAGCTCCACGAGGTTCGGGTGGCGCACGTCGGCGAGGGCACGGAACTCCCGCTTGAAGCGGTAGAGCGCGACGGGATCGAGGCGCGCGAGCGTCTTGACGGCCACCTCGGCGTTGCGCTCCCGGTCGAAGGCCGCGTGCACGACGCCGAAGCCGCCCGCGCCCAGCTTTCGCTGGCGGACGAAGCGCGTTCCCCCCTCGACGGGAGCGCGTTCAGCGGGCATCGAGGGGAGAGGGTGTTCCGGTCGCCACGGGGCGTCGAGCCACGATGTAGGCGCCGAGCGCAACGGCGTTCGCTCGCCGCGATCTCGCCGTCACGAGCAGCTCGTCAATCGACCGGCCGAGCAGTCACGCCGGAAGGGGCTCCCTGCCCGTGCTGGCGCGTTATGCTCCGGCGCCATGGCGAATCTGTGCCCGAAATGCCGGGTGGCGCTGGTCCACCTGGCCGATGAAGCTCGGGAGAGCGTGGCGCTCGGCTGTCAGATGTGCGGTGGCGTGTTCCTCGACCTGCGCGTGATGAGCAACCTGGTGAACGGCCACGGGACAGGTCTGCTCTCGGCCATCGGCGAGACCGCACAGCAGTGGCGACGCGTGCCGGCGAGCGACGCTGCCGTCGTGTGCGTCGTCTGCGAGCAGCCCATGCAACGCTTCGTCACCGACCTGCACGGGGAGCACGTCGCCGGGCTCGTGCTCGATCGGTGCGAGGTGCACGGCACGTGGTTCGACGCCGGAGAGCTCACGTCGCTCGCGAAGGGGGTCGCCGCGTGGAACGCGTCGATCGAAGAAGGTGCAGCCGCCATGGGTCGCGGCCTCGACCCGGAAGGACCGGTCGGCCTCCTGGCCTCCACCCTGGCCATGCTGTTCGGGCCACGGCGCCACCGGATCGGGCTCGGATAGTCGCGCGTGGACCTCCTCGCGACGGTGAACGCGCGCTGTCGCGAGATCGGCCTCGACGACACGATCGCGCACACGCGGACCACCGTGCGCGCGCCCGACGTCACGGCGCCGCCCCCGAGCGCGACGCTGGTGAGCGGCGGCGCCGCGCGCAGCACGGTGCGCGAGCTGCCGCGCATCTCGGTCGACCTGCGGGGGACCCTCTCGGGGGTCGACGCGAAGGAGCCGACCACCGAGCCCGTGCGCGATCTCGAGGTGCTGAGCACGCTCGGCGAGGGCGGCATGGGCCGCGTGTTCCTGGCCCGCCAGCACTCGCTCGATCGGGACGTCGCCATCAAGACGCTGCGCGATCGGGCCTCCGACCGCGAGCGCCAGGCGCTGGTGGGCGAGGGCGCCATCACCGGTCACCTCGAGCACCCGGCGATCGTCCCCGTGCACGCCCTCGGGGTCGACGACCACGGGCGCCCGGTGCTGGTGATGAAGCGCGTGATCGGCGAGGAGTGGGGGCGAAGGCTCGCCGAGCATCCGACGGAGCTCGACGACCACCTCGCGGTGCTCGTGCAGGTGTGCCACGCCGTCGAGTTCGCCCACAGCAAGGGGATCCTGCACCGCGACATCAAGCCCGCGAACGTGATGGTCGGCGCGTACGGCGAGGTGCAGCTCTGCGACTTCGGCATCGCGCTGCGCCTCGAGGCAAACCACGATCGGCTGCCGATG
>JAEUKC010000212.1:0-2741 GCA_016794445.1 Myxococcales bacterium | reverse complement strand
CTACGAGCGCCTCACCGGCGACGACCCCGCGGTCCGCCAGGAGGCGGCGCGCGCGTGGAGCGTCTGGGAGGGCTCGACGAGCACGCTGTTCACCGACCCCGGGCTCATCGCGAAGACCGCGGGAGACGCCTTCTCGCTCGCCTTCGCCCGGATCGAGTGTCACTACTTCGTGAACCAGTGCTGGTTCCCGAACGACGGCGCCCTCCTCGAAGGTGTCTCCAAGATCCGCCACATCCCCGCGGTGATCGTGCAGGGGCGGTACGACGTGGTGTGTCCGATGGAGTCGGCGTGGGCGCTGCACCGCGCGTGGCCCGAGGCGAACCTGGTGATCGTCCCGGACGCCGGGCACTCGGCGATGGAGGCCGGCAACACCGACGCCCTCGTCCGCGCGACCGACGCGTTCCGCCGGTAACTGCCCCGCGAGCCAAGCCAACCGGTGCGAGAGGGTCTCTCTCTCATGCCAACCTTGCGGTTTTCTTGCCCGATGGGTGGAAGGTCCGTGACCTTCGGTCCGTTGTGAGAGGGGGGCCTGTTCGTGCGCAGTAGAACCCTCACCCTCGTCTTGTGCTTCGCCGCCCTGGGTCTCCCAGGAGCCCTGCTGTCGCACGCGTCGGGTGAAGGTGCGAGGGCGTCCAGGTCGGAGCCCACGTTCGCGAGCGACGCCGCCCCCACCCCGTGGTCGTCGGTGTTCCGCTTCGAGCGCCCGCGCCACGTCTCGGCGCTGCGCGCGCGCTTCGCCTCCACCACGCAGGGCAACCCCGTCCGGTACGCGTGGGAGGCGGCGCCCTGCGGCGGGGAGTTCCAGCCGATCGTCGGCGCCTCCGCGGAACGCGACGACCCGCGACCGGGTGAGCAGATCGTCCTGCCGCGTCGCCGCTCGTGGTTCTTCGCCGGCGTGGACGCCTGCGCGATCCGCCTCGTGGTGTCCGCCACCAACGGAGGCGCGCCGGTCCTCGAGGGGCTCCAGATCGTGGACGGCGCGGCGAACGTCCTCGCCAGCGCCGACGGCCCCCGCGAGGCCCTCGACGGCGCCTACGAGACCGCGTGGACCGGCGAGCCCGGCAGCGGGCGCTGGGCGCTCACCGCGCACCTCGCCGAGCCGCAAACCATCGACCGCGTCCGCCTCGTGCTGGGCTCGGACGCCGTCTCCACCCCCCGCGATCGGCGCCTGGGTCGCGACTACGCCATCGCGCGTGCGCCGCTGAGCTGGACGCTCGAGGCGAGCGAGGACGGCGTGAACTACTTCGCGGTCGGACGCCCCACCCTCGCCGTGCGTCGACCGCTCGTGCACGTGCGCCTCGCGAAGCCGGTCGTCGCCCTGCGCCTCTCGATGGAGGGGGCGACCAACGAGCTCGGGCTGCCCTCGCCCTCCGCGAGCCCCGTGGTCCGCGAGATGGAGGCCTACGCCGCGGGGGATCCGCGCCCGATCGTCGCCGAGCCCTGGGTGCTCTCGGTCAACGCGAACCCCGCGGGCAGTGGCATGGGCGGGCGCGGCGGCGAGGTGGCCAACGACGTCTACTACGCCAAGTTCCTGCAGCTCCGGTTCTCCGAGCTGTTCCACGCCATGCGCGTGGACGACCGCTTCGCGCGCGCGTTCAGCCCCAAGGGCGAGCTCGTCGACACGCCGCTCGGCCCGAGCGACGGGCGCGCGCTCGAGTCGATCGAGGGCGACGACCCGCAGCTCGAAGAGCGCTTCCTCGTGGCCTCGTGGCCGCCGCCGATCACCGTGCTCTCCGGCTCCAACGACTGGGACTACGCCCACAAGACGGTGGTGCTGCCCAAGGGTCGCCTGCGCTGGAACCCGCTGCGCCCGGCCTCCGAGGGCGGCATGGGCGACCTCGCCTCCGCGGTGAAGCACCGCGCCGCGCCGTTCGTGGGGTTCTGCGGCGGCGCGCAGCTGCTCGCGCTCCTCGAGGCGCGCACCGACGACGGCGTGGAGGAGGAGATCGACGCCGTCCTCCGCCGCAACACGGGCCGCTTCATCCGCGGGTTCGCCAAGGACGACACGCTGATCCGCAGCTGGCCCGGCGACGAGAAGCCGCGCCGGCCGGTCACCTTCGCCATCGACGACCCGCTGTTCGCCGACCTCGCCGGCCCCTCGCGCCGCGGTCGCACCCACGGGTTCCCCGAGTCCCACCTCGACATGGTGCGCCGCGAGGCTTTCCTGCCCGGCGGCCCGCTCGACGGCTTCGAGATCCTCGCGTCGAGCACGTTCTGCTCGCCCGCGGTGGTCGCCACGCTGCACACCCACAAGGACGCGAGCGGCGCGCGCTGCATCAGCGTGACCGAGGCGTTCCGCAGCAAGGGCGGCCGCTGGCCGATCGTCGGCAGCCAGTTCCACGCCGAGCAGCGCGACTTCGACAAGCCCGCGGTGGGCGAGCCGCCGGAGTCCACGGCCGACGCGCGGCTGTTCCTGGCCGCGGCCTACGAGCAGGTGATCGACGCGTACTTGCGGTAGGAGGTCACAGTGCGAGCATCTCCACCGGGCGAGCGACGGTGCAGACGCGCATCAGCACTTCTCCAACTTGTAGATGCACCAGTAGTAGAGGGGGTCTTCGCGATGGCACTGGCCGCACGTCGTCCACACGATGTTGCCGTGATTGCAGGGGTAGAAGCAGCGTGTGCGCGCGAGGGCCTCCGAACACTTCTCGTCACTGATCAGCTCTTCGATCGTCGGGCACCCAGGAGGGTTGCCGTCCTCCACCGCGCCGTCCCCGGCGTCCGACGCCGACGCATCGGGG
>JAEUKC010000154.1:0-13628 GCA_016794445.1 Myxococcales bacterium | reverse complement strand
CCCCTACGACATCGCGCTCCTCTGCTTCGGGCTGCCGCTCGCGCTCGTGCCGTTCGGCTTCTACCGCACGCTGCGGCGCGAGGGCCTCGCCTTCATGGGCCCGCTGTCGGCGGTGCTCGCGTTCATCACCTACGCGTGGCTTCAGCGCGGCTCGCTCGGGCTCACGCGCCACTTCGTCGCGGTGGTGCCGCTCTACGCCACGGCCGCCGCGCACGGCATGATGGTGATCGCCGAGTTCCTCGAGCGGCGCCTGCACGAACCGGGGCGCGCGCTCGGGATCGCCGCTTTCGTCACCCTCTCCACGGGCTCGAGCCTGCTCACGTTCGACCTGATGCGCGACTGGATGAACGACTGGTCGGAGAAGCAGCGCTCGATCTTCACCGACCGCTACGCCATCGCCGGTTACCTCAAGACCCTCCCACCGAACGCCAGGATCTTCTGCGACGAGCCGAGCCTCGAGGTGTTCTCGGGCCTCTCGTACAAGCGCTTCTTGCGGCCCTACATCGGCAACGACGACGCGTCGGTGGCGCGCGTGAAGGCGGTCGCGGTGGCCGAGGGCGAGGTCTACGTCGCCACCTGGTCGAGCAAGCTGCCCAAGCTGGTCGCCGCCGGCGCCCTCGTGTTCCGGCCGCCGGGGAGCCCGCCCAAGCTCGAGGACGGTGGGCTCGCGGTCGTGCGGCTCACCCGCTGAGAATGTGAGCGGTCGAGGAGGGGCCGCGCCACGATCGGCGAGGAAAGCCGAGGCCGGAGCCCGCCGAGGAACGCGAGTGGCGAATGTGAGCGACCACTCGTATTTTTGGAGCACCCCACCGAGGAGGTCTGCCCCATGGCGTCTGCGCTCGTCCGCCGCATCCAAGCCCTTCGCTGCTTCGTCGTCCTCGCCCGCGATCCGCGGCGGCTGGACGTGGTCTTCTCCCTCCGCGAGTCGCTGGACGACCCGAGCGCCCTCGAGCCGGTCCTGACCCGCCTGCGGGCGCTCCCCGGCCCGTCCGCCGCCCTCCGCACGCGGCCGCGGATGCCGCGCATCGACCTCCCGACGCTGCGGGCGATGCCCGTGGGTTCGGTCGGCCAGGCCTACGCGGCCTTCATGGACAGCCAGGGGCTCGACCCGAACGCCATCCCGAAGCTCGAGGCCACGGACGACGCGGGCTACCTCACGGCGCACCTCTACGAGACCCACGACGTCTGGCACGTGATCACGGGGTTCGCCCCCGACGTCGCGGGAGAGCTGGGGCTGCAGGCGTTCTACCTGGCGCAGCTCGAGGGACCGCTGCCGGTGGCGATCCTCGCCGCGGGCCTGCTCAACACCCTCGGCACCCTCGGTGAGGCGCGGGCGCGCATGGACGCCATCGTCCGCGGCTGGGAGCTCGGCAACCGCGCCCGGCCCTTCTTCGGCGTGCGCTGGGGCGACCTCTTCGCGCGGCCGCTCGTCGAGGTGCGTCGTGAGCTCGGCGTCGAGCCGGCCCTCGCCGCCGCCGCGTGACCGCTGTTCACTTCACCAGGTAGCGCAGCACCAGGTCGACGACCTCGTCCTCCAGCACCGCCGGGTCGACCGCGGCGTCGCCGAGCACGCCCGCGTGCACGGTGGCCTCGACGGCGTGCGAGACGATGAAGGCCGCGACGGCGGGGTCCTTCACGCGCACCCCCTGCGGGCGGCGCTCGAGCCAGGCCCGCACGGCGCCCGCCGCGTGCACCTCGATGTCCTCCATGAGCGTCTTGAGCTTGCCGATGCGCGGGATCTGCTCGGAGAGCACCCGGTGCAGCGCGCGATCGCGCCCGTGCGCCTCGATGATGCCGCGCACGATCTCGCGGATCGCGACCTCGGGTGGCGAGTCCACGTGGGCGGCGATGCGCTCGAGCACGAGCCCCATCACCCGCTCGCGGTGCCGCTCGGCGAGGGCCGCGACCAGCGCCTCCTTGCTCGGGAAGTACTGGTAGAGCGACCCGACGCTCACCCCGGCGGCGGCCGCGACCTTGTTGGTCGAGAGGTGGTCGTAGCCGTCCTTGCCGAGCAGCCGCGCCGTCGCCTGGAGGATGACCTCCACGGTGGCGGTCGCGCGCGCCTGGGTGGGCTGCTTGCGCGGCGCGGTGCGGAGTCGAGGGCTCATCGAATGTGAGCGTACGCTCGCATCCGCGCCACCGGAAGCGACCTGACGACGCGGTCGCGCTCTGCTAGGCCCTGCGACCCGATGGCGTCCCGAACCACCCTCCGCCTCCTCCCCTTCGTGCTCGCGTTCAGCGTCGCCTGCGGTGACGACGCGACGACCGCCGACGACACCGGCGTCGACACCGGCACGGCCGCAGACGCCTCGGGCGACACGGGGGCGACCGACACCGGCGCGACCGAGACCGCCGCGACCGACACCGGCGCGACGACCGACAGCGGCACGGGCAGCGACGGCGCAGCCACCGATGGCGACGCTTTCGCCACCGACTCGGCCAGCACGGACACCGGCGCGGCGAGCGACACCTCCTCGGACGCCGCCGGCTGCCACACCCTCGTGTGGGGCGGCGCCGAGCTCACCTTCGCCAAGGTCACCTCGCTCCCGACGATGACGGGCGGCACGATCGCGACCGGCATCTACGACGCGACCGCCGTGCAGACCACCGGCACGCTGACCGGCAAGTACCGCGGCACCTGGCAGTTCGACCCGGGCGGCAGCATGAAGATCTACGAGGCGGTCGCCTCGGGCGACGCGGCGCTCCCGACGCCGACCCCCAAGACCCTCACCTGGTCGACGGCCACCTCCACGCTCTCGCGCACGCAGACCTGCGGCGGCACCACGGCCTTCTCCAACGGCTACACCGTGCGCACGGTCGGCGCCGACACCTTCCTCGACGTCCAGTCCGGCACCCTGCAGTTCACCTTCAAGAAGCGCTGACGAGCGCCCCGCCGACGCGCGTATCCTCGCGGGATGCGCCTCGGCCCCTTCGAGCTCGCCGAGCGCCTCGGGCGCGGCGGCATGGCCGAGGTGTTCGCGGGTCGGCACGAGGGGCAGGGGGTCGACGTCGCGGTGAAGCTCCTCCGCGTCCACGACCACGCCCACGCCACCACCCTCACGTCGGCGTTCCGGCGCGAGGCCGAGCGGCTCGCAGCCCTCGATCACCCGAGCATCGTGACCGTGCTCGACGCGGGTACGCTGCCCGAGGCGCTCGTGCACCGCGAGGGGCGCTTCGAGGCGGGCACGCCCTACTTCGTGATGGAGCGGGCGAGCCGGTCGCTCGACGCGCTCGGCCGGCCTCTCGCGTGGCGCGAGGTCGTCGACGTCGCGCACGCGTTGCTCGACGCGCTCGCCCACGCGCACGCGCGCGGCTTCGTGCACCGCGACCTCAAGCCGGGCAACGTGCTCGTCCACGATGGTGGACACGCGCGCTCGCCGATCCAGCTCGGCGACTTCGGGATCGCGCACGCGCCCGACGGCGTCGGGGCGGAGCTGCTGCGCGAGGGGCTGGTCGGCACGCCGGGGTTCATGGCACCCGAGCAGATCCGCGGGCAGTTCCGCGATCTCGGTCCGTGGACCGATCTCTATGCCTTGGGCGTCACCCTGCACGTGCTGCTCACCGGCGTCTCGCCGTTCCTGGCGCGGACCCCGCAGCAGCTCCTCGTGGCCCAGCTCGCCGCGGAGCGGCTCCCCGCGCTGCCCGCCTCGATCGAGGCTCCCCCGGCGCTGCAAGGCTTCCTGTTCGCGGCGACCGAGGTCGACCCCCGGAGGCGGCTCCGGCGCGCAGCCGACGCGGCCCGCTTGCTGCTCGGCCTCGGTCCGCGTTCGTCGACCGCTCCTCGTGCGCGGGTCGACGGCGCGAGCCCCACCGCGCAGCCCACCCTCGCGATCTTCGAGGGTTCGCTCGCCCACGCGCCCACGGTGCTCGCCGAGCTCCCCTTCGAGCGGAGGGCGTCGGGGTCGGTCCCGCCGCCACGGATCGGAGGAACGAGCGGGTCGCTTCCCCCGGACCTCGTTCCCTCGACGTGGCGCACCCCCGGGGCCAAGAAGCGTCGGCTCGCCCTCGTCGGCGCGGGGCTCTCGCTGTACGGCGTGCGGGCGATCCCGCTCGCGGGGCGCAGGGCCGATCGCGACGCCTTGTGGACGGCGCTCGGCGCGACCGTCCGGGACCGCCGCGCCGGCGTGATCCACCTGCGGGGCACGTCGGGGGTCGGCAAGACCCGCCTCGCGCAGTGGCTCGGGGTCCGCGCCCACGAGCTCGGGGTGGCCGAGGTGCTCGTCGCGCGGCACGGCCCGGAGCGAGGCGCGTTCGACGGGCTGCGATCGGCGTTCGTGCGTCACCACGCCTGCGCGGACCTCGGCGAGGGGCAGCTCTCGGAGCGTCTCCGCGCGCGCCTCCACCTCGACGACCGGTTCGATCTCGCGACGGTGGTCCGCTACCTCGCGGCCGCGGCGAGCCCAGGTGCGCGGGTCGCGACCGATGCGGGCAACGATCTCCACGCGCTGCGGCTGCTCCTCACCCAGGAGGCCCGCCCGTGGGTGGTCGTCGTGGACGACGTGCAGTGGGCCGACGAAGCCGCCGCGGCGATCGCGGCCCTCGTAGGCGAGCCGTTGCCCGTGCTCTTCGTCACGACCGAACAGGCGGGCGCGCCCGGGGCCTCGAGCGGCGCGCTCGCCTCCCTCGATCGGGCACTGCGCGCCAGTCGAGGGCGCGCGCTCGAGCTCGGCCCGCTCAGCGAGGACGAGCACCACACGCTCGTGGAGGAGCTCTTGCGCCTCGAGCCTTCGCTGGCCCGACGCATCGCGCTGCGGACCGCGGGTAGCCCGCTCTTCGCCGTCGAGCTCGTGGGCGACTGGGTGCGGCGCGGCAAGCTCGTCGTCGGCGAGGGGGGCTTCGAGCTCGCGCCCGGCGCCGATTTCGAGCTGCCCGACGACCTCCACGCGGTGTGGCTCGAGCGCGTCGCGGGCCTGATCGGAGACGACGCGCGTCGAGGGACCCTGCTCGAGCTCTCGGCGATGCTCGGGGGGCGGGTCGCGCTCGCGGAGTGGACGAGGGCCGCCGGCCTGATCGGGGAGGAGGGCGTGGAGTCGTTGGCGCTCGATATGCTCCGCGAAGGGCTCTTCGTGCGCGAGCCCGACGCGCCGGAAGTCGTGCGCTTCGTCCACGGCCTCCTGCGCGAGAGCCTGCTCCGCCGCGCCCGCGAGCACGACCGCTCGTCCGCCCTCGCGCGCGCCGTCGCCGAGCTGCTGGAAGTGGACGCCGCGCGCGGGACCGCCGGAGCGGCCGAGCGCCTCGCGCGCCACTACCTCTCGCACCCGACGCTCGGCGACGCCCACCCGTGGCTGCTGCGCGGCGCCGCCGAACGCCGCACGGGGTGCGAGTTCGCGGCGGCCCTCGCGTTGCTCGACGAGGCCGCGGCGATCTCGAAGGAGTCGGTCGTGAGCCCGCGCACCGCGCCCGCGCTCCTGCTCCGCTCCTGGACGCTGCGCCTCGCGAGCGACTTCCCCCGGGCCCTCGCCGCGGCCGAGCGCGTGCTCTTCGAGATCGGCCGCCCGGAGCTCGCCCCGTTCGCGGCCGAGGCCCACCTGCGTCGAGCCGACGTCGACGTGCGCATCGGTCGGGTCGATCGGGCGTGCGAGGACCTCGAGGTCGCGCGGGCGGGCTTCGCGGCGGTCGGCGACGTCCAGGGCTTCGGCGTCGCGACCTGGGTGCGCGCGTGGATCGACGTCTTCCGCGGGGAGCTCGTGGCCCCGGTGGACGCACTCGAGGTGCTGCGAGAGCGGCTCGACCGGCCCACGGCGCCCCCGCCCGGTGCGACCCACGTGCTCTGGGCGCTGGCCTATGCCTTCCTCGCCCGCGGCGATCTCCTCGAAGCCGAGCGCACCTACGAAGCCGCCGAGGTGACCGCCACGCGCTTCCACAATCGGCTGGCCGTCGCCCACATCCGAGCGGGTCAGGCGCAGCTCGCCAGGCTGCGCGGCGATCCCCTGCGAGTGCACGAGCTCGCGGAGTCGTCGCTCGAGGTGTTCCGCCTCCTCGGCGCCAGCGAGACGCACTTCGGGGAGCTCGCGCTCGGCCTGTCGCTCGCCGATCTCGGTCGCTTCGACGACGCGTTGCAGGTCCTCGAGACCTCGGCCGAAGATCTCCGAATCACGGGTCGCTCCGGCTTCGCGGCGCGGACCTCGCTCTTCGCCGCGCTCGTGAGGGTGCGCGCGGGCGACGAGCTCGGAGCGGCGCCAGCTCTGGCGTCGAGCCGCGCGGTGGTGGAGGAGGTGGGGTTGCGCGAGGCGCTGCTCGCCCGCGAGGCGCGGGTCGCGAGATCGTGCGCGCGCGATGCGGTGCTCGTCGAGGCGCTCGAGCGCTTTGCGGCCACGCAGCTCGCCACGCCGTTCTTCCAGGGCGTCCTGCCGTCGAGCCTCGTCCCCGACACGTGACCACGTTCAGCCGAGCGAAGCCGCGGCGCGGTCGAGGCGCTCGAAGGCCTCGTCCAGGATCGCGCGCGACACGTTCAGCGGCGGGGTGAAGCGGAGCACGCGCTCGCTCGCGACCGACAGGAGCACGCCCTCGTTGCGCGCCGCCACGAGCAGCTGCCGCGCCTCGAAGCCCTTCTGCATCAGGAGCCCGCGGAGCAGCCCCGCGCCGCGCTCGCCGGCGAGCACCTTCGGGTGACGCGCCGCGAGCGCCGAGAGCCCCTGCGACAGGTGCTCGGCCATCTCGTTCACGTGGGCGAGCAGGCCCTCTTCCTCGATCGCGTCGAGGATCGCGTTGGCGGCCGCGCAGGCGAGGGGGTTGCCGCCGAACGTGGTGCCGTGGGTGCCCGGCGAGAGCACCGAGTCGAGCTCGGCGCGGACCAGCATCGCGCCGATCGGCACGCCACCGCCGAGGCCCTTGGCCAGCGCGACGACGTCGGGCTCGATGAAGGGATCGGCCTCGAACGCGAAGAAGCGGCCCGTGCGGCCCACGCCGGTCTGCACCTCGTCGAGCACCAGGAGGGCGCCGATTTCCCGCGTGATCGCGCGCAGTCCGGCCAGGAATCCCGGGGGCGCCGGCAGCACGCCGCCTTCGCCCTGCACCGGCTCGACGACGATCGCGCAGATCTCCTTGGGGTGCGCGGCCACGGCCTGGTGCACCTGCTCGAGGTCGCCGTAGTCGACGTGGGTCACGCGCTCGACGTCGCAGTCGAACCCCTCCCAGTACTTGGGGGTGCCGGTGAGGGGCAGGGCGCCGAGGGTGCGGCCGTGGAAGGCGTTCTTGAAGGCGACGAACCGCGTGCGATTCGGCTCTCCCGCGAGGAATGCCCGACGGCGGGCGAGCTTCACGCAGGCCTCGATGGCCTCGGTGCCGCTGTTGCAGAAGAACGCGCGGCCGAGGGCGCCCCCCGTCTTGCTGACGAGGCGCTCGGCCAGGCGCGCCGCCTGGGCGTTGTAGACCAGGTTGGTCGTGTGCAGCAGCTTGCCCACCTGCTCGGTGAGCGCGGCGGTGAGCTTCGGGTGGCCGTGCCCGAGCGTGGAGACCGCGATGCCCGCGTAGAGGTCGAGGTAGCGCTTGCCGTCCTCGTCCCAGAGCTCGCAGCCCTTGCCCCGGGCGAGCGCGATGGGGGCCTGGCGATAGTTGCCGAGGAGGTGCTGCTGGGCCTGGGCGGTGACGTCGGCGTTCGTCGGCATGGGGCCGGCGTCTAGCGTCGCTGCGCGCGCGCGTCAGTCCTTCCGGACCTCTTGCTCCACGGTCTTGCCGGCGTGCTCCACGCCCTTGCCGAGGGCCTTGGCCTCCTTGGTGGAGACGATGGCCGCGCAGTGCTGGTAGAGCGTCCGCTCGCCGAGCGGCACCGTGAAGAACGCGAGCACCGCGAGGCCCAGCACCAGGAGGTTCACGGCCCGTTTCACCAGCTCCCCGAGCATCGGCCCGAGAATGCCCAATCGACGCTTGCCCGGCCAAGTTCGTTCGAGCAAGGTCGGAGGGCCATGCACCACGTGTTCCTGATCCCCGGGTTCTTCGGCTTCGATGCCCTCGGGGACGTCCGGTATTTCCGGGCCGTCCGGGAGACGCTCGAGCGCAACTACCGGGCGGCGGGCATCGAGGTCCAGGTCTCCGGCGTGGCCACGTTCCCCACGGGCAGCCTGCGCCGGCGCGCCGAGCGGCTGCTCGAGGTCATCGAGGCGAGCGGCGCCCTCGAGCGCGCCGAGCACATCCAGCTCGTCGGGCACTCCACCGGCGGCATCGACGCTCGCCTCGTCGCCTCCACCATGCGCGGCCTCGGCCACGACCGCACGCGCCACGCGCTCGAGAAGAAGCTGCGCACGGTGGTGACGGTCTCCGCGCCCCACTACGGCACGCCGCTCGCCAACTTCTTCTCCACCCTCTACGGCAAGAAGCTCCTCTACTTCATCACCCTGCTCGTGGTGATTGGCCTCAAGGGCATCCCCACCTCGGCGCTCGGCGGCATCGGCGGCGTGCTCGGCCTGGGCTTCCGCGCCTACGACCTGCTCGGGCTCAACGAGACCATCCTCCGTCAGCTCACCAACCAGCTCCTGCGTGGCTTCTCCAAGGAACGACACCTCGAGGTCCGTGGGTTCCTCGACAGCGTCCTGACCGACGTGAGCTTGATGGTGCAGCTCACCCCGGAGGCGATGGACGTCCTCAACCAGACCATCGAGCCGGTGCCCCACGTGCGGCAGGTCTCCTACGCCACCGTCTCCCCGCCGCCGCTGCTGGCACTCAAGCGATCGCGCTGGAAGGACCTGCTCATCCCCTTGGAGAGCATCCTCTACTCGACGCTCCACACGCTCACCTCGTCCCCCGAGCCTGGCTTCACGTACCACCCGCCCATCGAGGCGCGCGAGGCGGTCACCGGGTCCCGGCTCGACTTCCCGGTCGACGAGGGCACGTGCGACGGCGTCGTCCCCTCGCTCTCGATGATCCACGGCGAGTTCCGCGGCTTCGTGCGCGCCGATCACCTCGACGTCGTCGGCCACTACCTGCGCGGCGCGACCGAGCGCGGCGACGGCGCCGACTGGTTCCTATCCGGCGCGCACTTCGACCGCGCCCGCTTCGAGCAGCTCTGGGGCGACGTGACCGCCGTCCTCACCGGCAAGGCCTGAGAGCGCTCACGGCGTGCCCGAGCTTCACTTCTTGAGGGCCGCCAGCACCACGTTCTTGAGGGTGGCGTAGCCCTCGGTCGTCGACAGGATGGTCGTGCGCGGGCCCGCGACGGGCAGGTAGTCGAACAGCTTGCCGTCCTTGTCGTAGACGTAGAGGTCGTCCTTGTTGCCGCGGTGGTGCACGGTCCAGGCCTGCACGCTGTCGAGATCCTGGAGCACGGCGAAGGAGGTGCGCTTGGTGAGCTCGGCCTGGTAGTCGGCCGCGTCGGCCTTGTTGACGATGACGAACTGCACGTCGTAGCCCGACTTCTTCAGGTCCAACCGCATGGTTTCCAGAATCCCAGCCTGGGATTGGCAGAAACCTCACCAGCCCGCCAGCAAGGCGGCCACCGTGACCTTTCCCTTGAACGGCGGCAGCCCGTAGGTGGCGCGGAAGCCGCACGAGAGCGGCTGCACGTCCTTGAGCGCGTAGGTCGGCGCCAGGCTCCCCGGCGTGCGGGGATCGGTGAGATCGAGGCCGGTCTCGGCGTCGGTCGCCGCATCGGTGCCGACGTCGTCCGTCGCGTCGGTCGCCGCGTCGGTCGTCGACACGAGCGGCCCCGCGGGCGCGCCCCACGCGGAGGCAGGCGGCGTCAGCCCGACGCACGTGGCGCCGTCGGCCACGACCACCGGCGGCGGCGCGGTCTCCTTCGCGCTGCACGCGAGCGTGGCCGCGGCGGCGAGGGTGAGGAGCGACAGACCGGGAGTCCGCACGCTGGAGAGAATACCTGTCTCCGCGCGGTCAGGCCACGGCCCTCGATGACCTAACGGCCGGTTGCGGCACAAAAAGAGCGACGAGGCCCTCGCGAGAGGACCTCGTCCGTCGGGCGAGGCCCGAGGAGCGACTCAGTCGTCGTCGTCCTTGGACTTCTTCTTCTTGTCGTCGTCGTCGTCCTTGGACTTCTTCTTCTTGTCGTCGTCGTCGTCCTTCGACTTCTTCTTGTCGTCGTCGCCCTTGTCGTCCTTGTCGATCTTCTTCATCGCCTTCTTGTAGGCGTCCTTGAAGCCGTCGCAGCCCTTGTCGCACTTCTTGGCGTCGTCGTACTCCTTCGCGTCGTTCACGCACTTCGCGAAGCACTTGTAGACGTCGGGAGAGTCCTCCTTCATGGCGCCGAACGCCTTGGGGCACTGCTCCTTCTTCTTCTCGCGGATCTTCTTGATCAGCTTCTCGATGGCCTCGTTCTTCTTGTCGTCGTCGTCCTTGTCCTTCTTCTTCTTCTCGGAGTTCTCCTCCTCGAGCTTGAAGAACTTGTCGCAGGTCTTCTCGGGAGAAGGCGTGCAACCGACGGCGACGAGGCCGAGCGCGAGAATGACGACGTGACGGATCATGAGGCTCCCCCTTCAGGGTGGTGGAGCCCGGGAGGCTATACGAGTCCGGGTCGCGGCGTCATCCCCGTGCCATCCGGAGCTTCTCTTCCTGTCCCGCACGGAAGAACCGGCCCAGGGTCCGCCGCATCTCCGAGGGCGCCCGGCCCCCGGCGTGGCTCCGCGAGAGCCGGTGGGTGAAACGGGCCGCGAAGGCGTTGGCCGTCCTGTACCGCTCGTCGTCCGAGACGAACGTCACGTCCTCGAACAATGCGTCGCGGAGCTCGCCGTCCGCGTCGGGGGGGAGCCGCGCGGCGTTCGAGAGCACGAGCCACTTGTCGACCTCGGCCTGCAGCTCGAGCTCGAGCTGGGTGGTCGAGCGGTCGGCGCGCGCGCGCTCGCACACCAGCAAGAAGTGGCTCACGCCCTCCACGAGCTGGCAGCGGTCGTCGAGGTCGAGGTCGCGCCACTCGGCGTCGGCGAGGCGCTTCGGCAGGTGGAGGGCGAGCTCGAGCTCACCCTGCTCCTCGCGCACCAGCAACACCTCACGGGAGCCGTGGGCGTCGTCGGTGGCGAGGAACCCGTCGAGGGTCTCGGCGGCCGCGTCGTAGTAGCGCTCGAGCGCGAGGAGGACCCGCGCGACGAGGGCACCGGTCATGCGAGTCCGGTCTTGAGGTGCAGGGGGGCGAGGCCCGCCGCGGTGAGCTCACGACCGAGGCGCTCGCTGCCGCTCTTGAGCCACCGCTCGTAGAGCCGCAGGGCTCCGCTGCTCGAGCGCAGGCCGAGCGAAGTGGAGTCGGCGATCTCGGCGATCACGGAGACCAGCGCCCGGAAGCGCTCGGCGAGCTCGCCGAACAGATCGAAGCCGTCGTCGGCGCCGCCGCGGAGCATGCCGCCCGCCGTGCGGTAGGCGTAGCCGCCGATGGAGGCCGCGAAGTCGTCGTCGAGGCCGCGGCGCTCGAGGTGCTCTCCGAAGAACCCGGAGACGTAGAGGGTGCCGTCGCCGAGTCCCTTCAGCTTCTCGAACCGCTCTTGCGGCGGCGTGGAGAGCGCGTCTTCGAGCACCAGGGTGAGCGGGCGCTCCAGCGTCTCCTGCAGCGCGAGGTGGGCCTCCGGTCGCACGAAGTCGGCGAGCACGCCGGCGACGTACGACTTGGTGGCGGCGCTGGGCGAGACACCCTGGTTCTTGCAGGCGGCTTCCACTCCTTCGAGGAAGTAGCTGTCGAGGCTGGCGTTCTGGTCGATCCCCATCGGTCCTCCGGTCAGGTGAGCGAGGTGTTCGGCACTCCCTTTCACCTATCCAGATGGACGGCCCTTCGGCACGTTTCGCGAAGAAGGTGTCCGTCGCACCTCGCCCCCGAGCACCCTTCACCCCTGGCCAGGGCCCACGAAGGGTGCCAATTCGCCGCTGACGCGCCGCGTAACCGAAAAAGAGAGCAAATTCGAGGCGCTTGACACTTCGAACGGCGTGCCTATCCTGCCGCTCGGCTCGTTAGCACTCGCGGCTAGTGAGTGCTAACAATCGCCCGGAAGGCAACCTCCGCGGCCACGAGGTCCGATTCGTCGGGTCTCCGGGGCCAGGAGCCGCCGCCCTCTCTGGGCGCAGCCGACCCCTGATCCAACCCACCCCCGCCGGGGGTGGCCCAAGGAGCACCATCCCATGAAGATCCGCCCGCTGCAGGACCGCGTCATCGTGAAGCGCGTGAAGGAAGAAGAGAAGACCAAGGGGGGCATCATCATCCCCGACACCGCGAAGGAGAAGCCCATCGAGGGTGAGGTCATCGCGGTCGGCAACGGCAAGGCCAACGACAAGGGCGAAGTGCGCAAGCTCGACGTGAAGGCCGGCGACCGGATCCTCTTCGGCAAGTACAGCGGCACCGAGGTCAAGATCGACGGCGAGGAGCACCTCATCCTCCGCGAGGACGACATCCTCGGCGTGATCGAGAAGTGATCCCCGACGAGGCCGCTCGCTAGCGCGCCTCTCTTCCTCCCCCAACCAAGACTACAGACTCAAGAGGCTACATCCATGGCTGCCAAAGAAATCGTCTACACCGAGCACGCGCGCAACCTCATCCTCGCGGGCGTCAACGCCCTCGCCGACGCGGTCAAGGTCACCCTCGGCCCCAAGGGCCGCAACGTCGTCATCGAGAAGAGCTTCGGCTCGCCCGTGATCACCAAGGACGGCGTCACCGTCGCCAAGGAGATCGAGCTCGAGAACAAGTTCGAGAACATGGGCGCCCAGATGGTGCGCGAGGTCGCGAGCAAGACCAGCGACGTGGCCGGCGACGGCACCACGACCGCCACGGTCCTCGCCCAGGCGATCTACCGCGAGGGCAGCAAGCTCGTCGCGGCCGGCCACAACCCGATGGAGCTCAAGCGCGGCATCGACGCGGCCGTCACCGCCATCACCGACGAGATCAAGAAGCTCGCCAAGCCCACCAAGGATCCGAAGGAGATCGCCCAGGTCGGCACGATCTCGGCCAACGGCGACGCGACGATCGGCAAGCTCCTCGCGGACGCGATGGAGAAGGTCGGCAAGGAAGGCGTCATCACCGTCGAGGAGAACAAGACCTCCGAGACCAAGCTCGACGTCGTCGAGGGCATGCAGTTCGACCGCGGCTACCTCTCGCCCTACTTCGTGACCGACCCCGAGCGCATGGAGGCGATCCTCGAGGACGCCTACATCCTCATCTCGGAGAAGAAGATCACGAACATGAAGGACCTCCTCCCGGTCCTCGAGGCGATCGCCCGGGCGCAGAAGCCCCTCCTCATCATCGCCGAGGACATCGAGGGCGAGGCGCTCGCCACGCTCGTCGTCAACCGCCTCCGCGGCACCCTGCAGTGCTGCGCGGTCAAGGCCCCCGGCTTCGGTGACCGCCGCAAGGAGATGCTCAAGGACATCGCCATCCTGACCAACGGTCAGGTGATCGCCGAGGAGCTCGGCCTCAAGCTCGAGAACGTCACCATCACCGACCTCGGCCGCGCCAAGCGCATCAAGGTCGACAAGGACAACACCACGGTGGTCGACGGCGCCGGCGAGAAGGAGAAGATCAAGGCGCGCGTCTCCGAGATCCGCGCTCAGATCGAGAACACCACCAGCGACTACGACCGCGAGAAGCTCCAGGAGCGCCTCGCCAAGCTCGCCGGCGGCGTCGCCGTGGTCAAGGTCGGCGCGGCCACCGAGACCGAGATGAAGGAGAAGAAGGCCCGTGTCGAGGACGCGCTCAACGCGACCCGCGCGGC
>JAEUKC010000124.1:0-17887 GCA_016794445.1 Myxococcales bacterium | reverse complement strand
GGGCGAGTACTGCCCCGAGGGTTGCGATTTCGACCCCACCGAGTGCCAGGAGTGGATCCCCGGCACTGCGTGGTGTCAGGGCAGCAAGCCGATCGTCGTGGGCGACGAGATCGTGCGCTACGAACCCGAGTACACCCACGTCGAGGTGTGCATGGACGAGCACGAGTGGCCGAACCGGGTCGGCGAGAAGCCCACGGTCTTCGTCAGCTGGTTCGACGCCCAGAAGCTCTGCGGGTCGGTCGGCAAGCGCCTCTGCTCCTCGGCCGAGTTCACGACGGCGTGCGAGGGGCCCGAGCGGCGTCCCACCGCGACGGGGTGGAAGATCGACGGCGCCGTGTGCAACGTCGACCGACCCGCGCGCGCGTGGCATCCACCAGGACACGGCTCGAAGGAAGGCTTCGCGGAGGTCGATCAGCGCGAGCCGAGCGGGGCGCGTCCGCTCTGCGTGTCACCCCACGGGGTGTTCGACCTCACGGGCAACGTCGACGAGTGGACCACGCTGGATCCCGTCGACCGCCATCAGAGCGGACACCCGAGCCAGCTCAAAGGTGGTTACTACGCGAAGGGGGCGCATCCGTTCTGCCGGGCGCACACGGACTTGCACCCCCCGGACTTTGATTTCTATCAAATAGGGACGCGCTGCTGCGCCGCCCCGTACCCCCCCTGAAACCCCCAGCGCGGACGCTTGTGCTGCGCTTGGCGGCGGGCTAGCGCAAGGTAGTCATGGCCGAGATCCGCGCTTCTTGGTTGCCGCTCTACCAGAGCTCTCTCTCGTGGCACGGGCTCCTCGATCTCGTCACCAAGCGACTCTCGCCAGCCACCCAGCGCGCCTTCCTCGAGCCGACCTCGGGGGAGTGGCAGGACCTGGCCACAGTGGTCGCCGTGCTGGACGTGGTGGGTCAGCTCCGCGACGCACAGACCGTCCGCAGCGTGGGCCGCCACGTGATGCGCCTGGCGCTGCAGAGTGTCCTGGTCGCCCAGGTCGAGCCTTTCAAGGACCAGCAAGGGGTCACCCCGGTCCGCCTCTTCGAGGAACTTCCGCGTTTGTTCGCGGCCCACTACCGCGATGCAGGCGAGGTGCGTTGCCTCTCCACGGAGCGGCACGCAGCGGTCACCGAGATCGTCGGATTCCGTCACGCGAGCAACCCTCACTGGATCGAGGCCTGGCTCGGTGGGCACGAGGGGCTCTTGCGGCACTTCCGCTTCGCGGGCCGCGCGACCGCCGATGGAGCGCTCCTTCCCCGAGCGCTGCGCGTCCGCACCACGTGGGCCGGCGCGCTCAGTGGTGCGGCGACCGCCCTGCGCCCCGTCATCACCCCGGTGCCACCGAGCCGCCGGCAGATCGTGGGTGGCGGTCCTGTGCCATCGACCGGCCCTTCGACGGGTCCCGTGCCCTCGATGGGCCCCTCGACCGGTCCCGTGCCATCGACGGGCCCTTCGACCGGTCCCGTGCCGGTCTCCACCACGGTGACCAATCCCGCCCTCCGCAGCCGCCGCTAGAGCGTATCCTGCGGGGATGACTCGGCTCGCTCTCTCCGCACTCGCCTGTGCCTTGCTCCTCGGCTGCGGTGACTCGGGCTCGGGCACCGACGGCATCGATCTGGACGCGACGACCGACGGGAGCTTCGACGCGACCGACGGCGCGACCGACACCAGCCTCGTGCTGGACACGCCACCCCCCGACGCGGGCGAGCTCGGGTGCAGCGCCGACCTGCGCAACCTGATCGACGCGACCGGCAAGGTCGTCGGGACGTGCCCCGCCGACCAGGGCTGCAGCAAGGGCAAGTGCGTCGAGGCGTGCGCCGCCGCTGCCGCCAGCCGCGGCAACGTGGGGTGCGACTTCTACGCGCCCACGCCGCCCGCGTATCCGCCGGCGCTGCCCCCGTGCTTCGCGGTGTTCCTCGCCAACACGTGGCCCAAGGCGGCGAAGATCACCGTCGGCCGCGACACGGCCGCGTTCGACGCCACCAAGTTCGCGCGCATCCCCGAGGACGGCAAGACGCCCGACCTCTGGAAGCCCGTGCCCGCCGACGGCATCCCCGAGAACCAGGTCGCGGTGCTGTTCCTCTCGAGCGATCCGAAGTCGGTGATGCCCGAGACCGGCGTGCCGCTGAAGTGTCCGGTCACCCCGGCGATCGACGCGACGACGGTGCTCGCGGGCACCGGCAAGTCCAAGGCGTTCCACGTCACGACCAGCGTGCCGGTCTCGGCCTACGACATCATGCCCTACGGCGGCGCCCGCTCGCACTTCCCGAGCGCGGAGCTCCTGTTCCCGAGCTCGGCGTGGGGCGACAACTACGTGCTCATCGCCACGCCGGCAGGCACCTACGACACCCCCGGCCCGCTGTGGGCGCAGATCGTGGCCACGCAGGCCGACACCTCGGTGAAGATCCTCCCGGTCGCCGATCTGCCCGCGGGCGGCGGCCTCGGCGCGACGACCAAGGGGACGACGGGCACCTTCACGCTGCAGCCGGGCGAGTACGCGCAGTGGGAGCTCGGAGGCAAGGTCGACCTCTCGGGCAGCATCGTCCTGGCCGACAAGCCGGTCGCGGTGTTCACCGGCAACCGCTTCTACCGGCAGCAGCCCACGCCCGCGCCGGGTGGCGAGTCCACCCACCAGCAGAACCTCTCGGTGTCGGCCCTCGGCAACGAGTACGTCGCGGCGCCGTTCGCCACGCGCCGCAGCGACCTCGCGCCCGAGGCGATCCGCTACCGGCTGGTGGGCGCGGTCGACGGGACCAAGCTGAGCTTCGACCCCGCGTTCACGGGCGCGCCGACCACGCTCGACCGCGGTCAGGTGGCCGATTTCATCGTGACGGGGCCGTTCCGGGTCACGAGTCAGGACAGCGGGCACCCCTTCGCGGCGGCGCAGATGATGGACACCGCGAACCTGCCCGTCGCCTCGCGGCCCGGGGCCATCGCGCCCGGATACGGCCCGTGGCTCGGCGACGAGGAGTTCGTGATCATGCTGCCGCCGGCGCAGTTCCTCTCGCGGTACGTGTTCTTCACCGATCCGGCCTACCCGACCACCAACCTCGTGTTCACCCGGGTCAAGTCCAAGGGGGTGTTCGCCGACGTCACCGTCGATTGCCTCGGCACCCTCACGGGCTGGAAGAAGGTGGGCGCCGACGATCGCTTCGAGGTCGCCGAGGTGGATCTCGTGCGCGCGGGCAAGGGCGTGGGCACGTGCCTCAACGGCCGCCACACCGCCGAGAGCGCGGGGCCGTTCGGCATCGTGGTGTGGGGCCTCGACAGCTACTCGTCGTACGCGTATCCGGGCGGCGGCAACCTCGCGTCGCTGAGCACGGTGAAGGTCGATCCGCTACCGAAGTGAAGGCAGGAGGCCTCGCTCGGCCAGCGCCTCGCGCAGGACCGGCGCGCCCTCGAACAACACGGCGTCCATCCCGACGGCGCGCGCGGCCTCCACGTTGCGCCGTCGATCGTCGACGAACAGGCACTCGGCGGGCGTGACGCCGAGGGTCGCGGCCGCGTCGAGGTAGGCGCGTTGATCGGGCTTGCGGAGGCCGGTCTTGCACGAGACGAAGGTCCAGCGCACCCAGCGGGAGAGCTGCACGTGCTGCTCCACGAGCTCGAACCAGCACGGGTAGTTCGACAGGGTGTGCATGGGCACCCCGGCCGCGGCGAGCTCCTCGAGCAGCGGCTCGATGCCCGGCAGGAGCCGGTAGGCGGGCCCGACGTGGGCCTTGAACGCGGCGACGTCGAAGCCGCGACCGTCGGCGAAGAAGCGCGCGGCGAACCCCGCCTCGTCGAGCCGCCCGTGCTCGAACTCGACCCACGCGGTGGGGTGCTTCGCGGCCATCATCTCGGCAAAGGTCATCGAGAAGAACGCGGGCATCGCGTCGATGAACGGGTCGTGGACGAGCGTGTCCATGACGTCGAGCAACAGGAGCATCGATCCAGGGTTCTAGCGCAGAAAGAGCGTCGATCGCAGCTCTGCGACGACGCTCTCTCCAGCCACTTCGGGCTCCGACCGGGTGAATCCCGGCGGTGGCTACAGCTCCGCGGCCTCTGGCTGCGGCCCCGGGACGATGCCGGCGATGTCCGGATCTTCACCGGTCGCCGAGGCCTCGCCCGGCGGCTTGTCCTTCCGCTCCTTGCGCTTGGCCGCCTTCTCTTCCTGGCGTTCCTTGCGGTTGCGTTCTTTCTCGCGCTTCTTGATGGACGGTGACCCTGCCATGACGAATCTCCACGGATTGGGGAGGCTTAAGCGGTTCCTGCGTGGGCCACGGGAGGCGGCACGCTGTTGAGTCGGAGGAGGCGCTGGTGCTTGGCCATCGCCTCGAACACGTGGCTCGAGGTGTTGTACGGGAGCCGGAACTCCACGCACGCCTCGCGGACGATCTTCGAGATCTGGGGGAAGTGGGTGTAGTGCACCCCGGGGAACAAGTGGTGCTCGATCTGCATGTTGAGCCCACCGGACATGTGGAGCGCGATCGAGGAGTCGACGCCGAAGTTGTGGGAGGTGAGCACCTGGTGGCGGCCCCAGTCGACGCCGTCGCCCGACGAGCGGTCCATGGTCTCGGGGACCTCGTGGTTGACCACGATCTGGATCACCACCATCAGGCTGCTGACGACGTTGACCACCAGGCACACGAGCGCCGCGCGCTTCCACGGCAGGAAGAAGAACGGCAGCGCCACCGAGAGCACCAGGTTGAGGCCGATCGCGATCACGTTCTCGACGCGGTCGCGGAGCGAGATCTGGTTCACGAGGTGGCGCCCGGTGAACAGGCTCTTGATGGCGAGGACGAAGTCCTGCAGCGACCAGAGGGGCAGGCCGAGCGCGTAGACGATCCACGAATAGAACGGCTGCCCGCGGTGCCACGGGCGGTGCGCGAGGCCGGGCTGGATGCGCTTGAGCGGGTAGTTGTCCTGCAGGTCGTCCGGCGTGAGCGTGTCCACGTGGTGGCTGCGCACGTGGGAGTTGCTCCAGATGGGCCAGCTGCTCACCAGGAACGGCGAGCCGAGCCGGAACACGAGCGCGTTCCACCGGCCGCGGGGGAACAGCGAGAAGTGGGACATGCTGTGGCCGGGCCCGACCGCGGTGAGGGCGCGGAGCACGGCGAGCGCTCCCGCAGCCACGAGGCTGCCCCGCACGTAGGCGGGGTAGGTGAGCGCGACGACGCCGAGGATGGCGAGCAGCGAGAGGACCTGCACGGCGACCGACGCCCCCGGCTTGGTGCGGCTCTTGCGGAAATGGTCGGCCACGCGCTTCTTGACGATCTTGTAGAAGTCGTCGTCGGCGAACGTGAAGCGCGAGTGGCCGGCGAGCTCGACCGCCTGCGGGTCGGTCAGGTCGACCGGCACCTCGTAGCGCGCCATGAGCCGCGCCTGCTTCTGCGCGGTGAAGTGGTAGGAGGCGAACAGCTCGGTGCAGTTGGTGCCCTTGCCGAGCAAGAGCGCGTCACGACCACCGGGGTGCTTGGCGACGAACGCGGTCAGATCGTAGGCCTTGCCGGCGACGAACCAGAGGTTCTTGGGCGCCGTGCGCGCGTCGCCGCGAGCGTGCCCGGCGAGCAGGGCTTCGTCCGATTCGTCGTTGTCGTCCGATGCATCCCCCGCATCGAGACCTGGACTGAGGGCCCCTGCTTCAGGGCCACCCATGAAGGAGCCTCGCGTTCGTCGAGAGGCTCGAACCCGTGTGAAACCCAGCAGAACCCATCGTCGCTCCTCGAAACCAGAGGAAGCGGGCCGAGCCCCGACGACGACTGGAAAGCGGACCATAGCACGGCTGCCTGCAAGGTTGCCCGCGCTCACGGGGCAGCGTACGGTGGAGGACCCCTTCGCCGTGGCCACCCGGGCCGCGGCGTCCTTGTTTTGTCTCGCGCACAGGAAATGTAGGAACCGTTGAACAACCCAGAAGTCGACGTCGAGCCCGCGGATCCGTTCTCCGACCACGCGGGCCCCGCCGATCTGGTGGACGATCTACCGTCTCGTGCAGACATCCGCGTCTCCGAGGTCGGCCCCTCCCCGCGTGCGCTGCCGGACGACGAGCGTCCGACGGATCGTCTACTGGTGCGGGAGGACGAGACCAAGCTCGACGGGCGCGCGACGATCGATCCGCTGCACACGTACCTCCGCAAGCTGGGGCGCGTGCCGCTCCTCACGCGCGAGGGAGAGGTCGAGGTGGCCAAGCGCTTCGAGGCTGGCGCCCAGGTCGTGCGCGAGGCGATCCTCGACTCTTCGGCGGCGGTGCGCGAGATCATCGCGCTCGGCGAGCGGCTGCGCGACGGCAAGCTGCGCGTCGAGGAGATCGTCGACGTGGAAGACGTGGGCGGCGAACCGCCGGAAGAAGACGTGCTCAAGGACCGGGTCCTCGAGGAGATCGCCACCCTCGCGCGGCTGGACGGCGAGCTCGCCACGGGCGCGCGCAAGCCGGCGGAGAGCAAGGCGCTGCGCGCCTCGATGGCCAAGACGATGCGCGCGATCGGGTTCACGCAGCGCACGATCGACGGCGTCGTCACCACCCTCCAGCACCGTGTCCACACGCTCGAGCGGGCGGCCGCGCGCGGGCCCGAGGCGAGCGCGCGCAAGAACGACCTGCCGAGCCTCCGCGCCACCTGTCGCCGCATCCGCGAGGGGCAGCGGCTCGGGCAGAAGGCGAAGGCGGAGCTGGTCGAGGCCAACCTACGGCTCGTGGTGTCGATCGGCAAGCGCTACATGAACCGCGGGCTGCAGTTCCTCGACCTGATCCAGGAGGGGAACATCGGACTGATGCGCGCGGTCGAGAAGTTCGACCACCGCCGCGGCTACAAGTTCAGCACCTACGCCACCTGGTGGGTGCGCCAGGCGATCAGCCGCGCCGTGGCCGAGCAGTCGCGCACGATCCGGGTGCCGGTCCACGTGACCGAGGCCCTGCACAAGCTCCGCCGCACCTCGCAGTACCTGCTGCAGGAGTTCGGCCGTGAGCCCACGCCCGAGGAGATCGCCGTCGAGATGGAGGTGCCGCTCGAGAAGATCCGCGGCCTGCTCGACGTGGCCCGCGAGCCGCTCTCGCTCGACGCGCCGTTCGGGCCCGAAGGAGACGCGCAGCTCGGCGACTTCGTCGAGGACAAGGGCAGCACGCTGCCGCACGAGGCGGTGACCCACCAGCTGATGGCCGAGAAGGCGCGCGAGGTCCTGCGCACGTTGACGCCGCGCGAGGAGAAGGTGCTCCGCATGCGCTTCGGCATCGGCGAGAAGTACGACCACACGCTCGACGAGGTGGGCCGCGAGTTCTCGCTGACCCGCGAGCGCATCCGCCAGATCGAGGCCAAGGCCCTGATGAAGCTCCGCAACTCCAAGCGCGGGCGGCAGATGCGCCCGTTCGTCGAGCAAGAGGACTGAGGTCCGAGTTCGGGCTAAGCTCGCTCGGATGCGCAGTCACCGTCTCCGTCGCTTGAGCATGCTCACCCAGGGCGTCGCGCTGATCGGCCTCGCCGGCTGTCAGAAGGAAGCCCCCAAGGACCCGGTCCACGTCAACTCCCCGGCCCCGGTGGACAGCACCGCCCCCTCGACGACCTCGACGACCTCGACGACCTCGACGACCTCGACGACCTCGACGTCGGCGCCGACGGTCAGCAGCGCGTCCACGGTGCCGAGCGCCGCTCCGGACCCGCCGCACGTGAACTCGCCGCCGAAGGTGCCCATCCACACCAACTCGCCCGCGCCCAAGCCGCCCAAGCACACCAACTCGCCACCCTCGAACTAGAGGCGAACCAGGTCGTGTATCGGCTCGAACGCTGCAGCGGCGCCGACCTCGCCCTCCACCGCGAGCACCTGGCCATCGCGCGACCTCGTCACGCCGAGGTGCAGTGGGAGCGGTTCGACCCGAGCCTGTATCCGGCGGAGGCCCTCGACGCGGCCGCGGCGCTCTACGCCCACCGCGCCGTGCAGGAGATGCACTCGCTCGCGCTGTTCACCGAGCTCGCCGCGCAGCTGCACCTGCTCGGCGCGCCGCTCGACTGGTCGGGCGCGTTCGCGCGGATGATCGCGGACGAGGTGCGGCACACCGACCTTTGCCTGCGCATGTGCGACGCGCTCGGTCGCCCGGCCCGACCCGAGATCGACCCCTCGCAGCTGCACCTCCTCTCGGCGAGCTCGCCGCGCTCGCACGTGCGCCAGACCATCGTCGCGGCGTTCTGCATCGGCGAGACCATCAGCGGTCGCATGTTCCGAAGGGCGCTGCGCGCGACCGACGTCCCGCTCGCGCGCGAGGTGGTCGCGGCGATCGTCACCGACGAGACGTTCCACGCCGAGCTCGGGTGGGAGCTCGGCGCGCTCCTGATGCGCCGCGACGGCCCGGCCTTCGACGAGGAGCGGCGCGAGCTCGCCGCGCGCCTGCCGTTCCTGTTCTCCCACTTTGCGGGCCTGTGTCAGGTGACCGGCGACCGCGCGTGGGCGCTCGGCTCGCCCCCGGTCGACGAGGGGCCGAACTTCGGGACCCTGAGCGAGGCGGGCTATGCGAAGGCCTTCTTCGACGGCATGGAGGAGGACGTCGTGCCCGGGCTCGTCGCGATCGGCTTGCCGGAGGCGGAGCCGGCCTACGAAGCGCTCGTGCGGTCGCTCGCTCTGCGCGGCGACTGTCACATCGAAGGGACGCCCGAACGCGCGTGAGGGCCGAGCCGCGGTCGCGCGCGAGAGCTATTCTCTGCCGCGATGTCTCACGCCGTCCGCTTCGCGCTCCGTCACCGCTCCGTTCTCTTGCTCGGCTGGCTCGCCGCGGTGGGGCTCGCCACCTACGGGTGTGCGCCCGACAAGGGCGAGATCGTCACGCCGAAGAAGGACACGGGCGTGGCCGTCGACGACGCGGGTCGACCGATCGACGACGAGGGTGTGCCCATCGAGGACGGCGCGCCCGACACCGGCGCCCCGAGCGATGGCACGGTGAGCGACACCGATCCGGTGACCGACTCGGGCGTGCCGGTCGACGGCGGCGCCGACACCAAGCCGCCGCCGGCGAGCGTGCTGCAGATCGCGCCCGCCGACACGGTGATCACGCTGGTCGGTGGCGCCGCGGCCAAGCGCACGTTCGCAGCGAAGCTCGTGGCCTTCGACGGCACGACGACCGACGTCACGAGCAAGACCACCTTCTCTCTGCTCGATCTCACGCTCGGCTCGTTCGCGGGCTCGACGCTCACCACCACGACCAAGACCGGCAAGACCACCATCAGCGCCACGACGCCCGGCTACGCGGCCTCCACGTCGGTCACGGTGGTGGCGCCGACCACCATCCTCGGCCCCGGCGCGACGACCGACGCGCCCACCAAGTTCACCGGCCCGACGGACGGCACGGCGATCCCGAGCTTCGTGTACCCGCAGACCGGCACGCTCGTGCCGCCGAACATGAACGTGTTCGAGTTCCACTTCCTGCCTGGCGCGGGCAACACGCTGTTCGAGCTCTCGTTCACCAGCGCCACGGTCGACGCCAAGGTCTACTTCGGCTGTACGCCGGTCGGCGGGGGCTGCATCTACACGCCCGACGCGACGGTGTGGAAGCTCGTGGCCGAGGGCGGGCGCGGCGGCGATCCGGTCAGCTACAAGCTCCGCGCGGTCAACGCGAGCGCCCCCACCAAGGTCTCGGTGTCGGGCACGCAGACGATCTCGTTCGGCCTCGAGGACATGATCGGCGGCATCTACTACTGGAACGCCAAGGCCGGCGCGACCATGCGCTACGAGTTCGGCGTCAGCGGCTCCACGGGCGAGACCTACATGAACGCCGCCACCGCGGGCGCCACGACCTGCGTGGGCTGCCACGTGCTCTCCCGCAAGGGCCACCGCATCGCGGTCGGCCTCGACATCCCCGCACCCTCTCCGTACAAGGTGTTCGACGTCGCGAGCAAGACGCTGGTCTACGCGCAGGGCGGCCCGTTCGGCGGCGGCTCCAACTTCTTCAGCTTCTCGCCCGACGAGACCAAGGTGCTCACGTCGAACGGCGTGAACATCTCGTACCGCAACGCGGTGACCGGCGTGCCGTTCGTCGAGCCCCTGGTCGCCAACGGCGCGATGCCCGACTGGGCGCCCGACGGCGCGCACGCGGTCTACGCCAAGGCCGCCTCGCCGCCCCCGTGCATCGGGTTCTGCGGCGCGACCGGCGTGGACTCGGCGTCGATCGAGGTGATGCCGTTCGACGGCACCACCTGGGGCAAGTCGACCACGCTCGTGCCGTTCGCCGGCAAGAACAACTTCTACCCGGCCTACTCGCCCGACGGCAGCTGGGTCGTGTTCAACCAGTCGCCGAGCAACGTGAACTCCTACGACGCGAAGGACGCGCAGGTCTGGGTGGTGCCGTCGACGGGCGGCACGCCGATCCGCCTCGCGACCGCCTCCACCGGCGGCGACTCGTGGCCCAAGTGGTCGGCGTCGATGCAGGCGTACAAGAGCGGCAGCCTCGTCTGGCTCACGTTCTCGAGCCGCCGCGCCTATGGCCTCCGCCTCGCCTCGGGCTCGACGGCGCAGATCTGGATGACCGCGTTCGACCCGGCCAAGGCCAAGACCGGCGCCGACCCGAGCTATCCGGGGTTCTGGCTCCCGTTCCAGGACGTGGGCAGCGGCAACCACATCGCGCAGTGGGTCACCAAGGTGGATCGCAAGCCGTGCACCTCGACGAGCGAGTGCCCGCTGCAGGCGTGCATCGACGGGTTCTGCAAGCCCGCGAAGTGAACGGAGCGAGCCATCACGGGCGACCCAGGGCACGCAGGTGCTCGCGGGCGGCGACGATGGCAGCGGGCTCGGGGGTCTGGCCCCCGAACGCGGCGTCGTGGAGCAGCACGACCGCGGCGTTCACCACGCGCGTGACCTCGACGGGCAGCTCGGTCTTCGTCACCTCTGCGTGCTCGCGCAGACCCGCGGCGCGCGGACGAGGCACGCCGAGACGACGCCAGGCGCCCTCGAGATCGCGCAGGCAGGCCTCGAGGTCGGCGGTGAGGGGCTCGCGGACCCGTGGCTTCGGCCCCTGCTGGCCGGCCAGCAAGAGCCGACGACGGACCTCGTTGCGGGCCACGTAGGCGAGGCCGAACAAGGACAGTGTGATCGCCAGCGGCCAGCGCATCCGGCGCGCGAGATCCACCGCGCGGCCGTAGCGGAGGTCCGCGCGGAGGTCGGCGAAGAAGGCGCGCACCCGGTCGAGCCAGCGCCGGCGGCGCGGCCCGAGCTCGCCCTCGATCACCGGGGTCGCGTCGGCCTCGACCCAGCCGACGCCGTCCACGAACGCTTCGACCCACGCGTGCGCGTGCTGGTCGCGCACGAGGTAGTGCTCGCCCTCACGAGCGTTCTCGTCGAGCGAGAAGCCGGTCACGTAGCGCGCCGGGACCCCCTCGAGGCGCAGGAGGATGGCGAGCGCGCTCGCGAAGTGCTCGCAGTAGCCGGCGCGGTGCAGGAAGAGGAAATCGGCGACCACGTCACGCCCCGTGTACTTCGGGGTCTCGAGCGTGTAGGTCGCGGCGGAGCGCAGGTAGGCGACAGTGCGATCGACGCGCTGTCGGGGATCGAGCAGCGGCGCCTCCGGGCCCCCGCCCTCCGCGCGCGCGAGCCGGTTCGCGAGCTCGCGCAGCCGCGGATCCACGAGGCGCGGCAGGGAGAGCGCGAGCGCGCGCTCGGCCTCCGTGGGCGAGACCGCGTCGCCGATGCCGAGGCGACGGCGGTGGACGATCACGTAGGGATCGGGCTGCCGTCGGTCGTTGCGCACGAGGAGGCCGACCGCGTCGATGCGCACGTCGTCCTCGGTGGCGACCGCGAGGGCGTCCCCTGGTTGCACGATCAACCCCTCGTCGAGCTCGATCGGCTCGAGGCGGGAGGCGAGCACCTCGTCTCCGCCGAGGTCGGAGGTGGCTGCGCCCGGGAACAGGCGCAGGGGCCCGTCGAACCGGGCGAGCCACGGAGCGGCGCGGGGCCCGAGGGTCGCGGTGACGGGCGGGGGCGAGGTCGGGTTCGTCGCGTGCACCGCGTGCCAGAGCCGACCGTCGAAGCGGACGAACACCTGGGCGCGTAGCTTCTGTGCGCGGGGTCCGTAGAGGCGCAGCACGGCGCGCTCCGACTGCGCGAGCGAGAGGATCTCGCCCACCCGCACGTCCTCGGCGGACAGGCCTGTGCGCCCGCGCAGCTCCCAGGTGCGACGCCCCGAGATCGCCTGCTCGATGCGACGCTGGAGCGGAGGGAGGCCGAGGCCGACCGGCGCCGCGATCGCGGCGACGAGCCCGAACGCGAGCGCGAGACGCAGGAGCGGTGGGCGGCCACGGCCCGCGGCGACCTCACGGGCGCGGACCACGAGGTGGAGCGCCGTCGCCGCGGCGGCGATCGCCACGAACGGCCGCAGATCGGCCTGCCGGTGGAGGCCGGCGAGGCCGAGCAGCCCGAGCGCGTGCAGCAATACCGCCGCGTCCGCGCGTGGCACGTGGACCGCGAGAGGCAGCGCGCAGCCGACCAGCGCGAAGCCGATGGTGCGCATCACGTCGTCGGCGCGCTCGCCGTGCAGCATGGGGGCCACGGCGAGGGCCCAGCCGACGAGCACCGCGGCGACCACCGCCACGCGACCGAGCAAGCGGGCGAGGCGCTCGAGCGACGGGTCGACGGGGGTCGCGAGGAGCGCCGTCGCGAGCGCGAGCACGCCGAGCACGGTCCCGGTCGGACTCGACAGCGACCGCGCGAAGGCGAACGTCGCCACCGCGAGCACGATCGAGAGCGGCAGACGCCTGGTCATCGGGCGCCCTCGATCGCCCGCTTCACCGCCGACGGAGGCAGGCGCTCGAGCCCCTCGGACTCGACGAGCGGCACGGCGGTCGGGCCCTCGCGCACCACGATTGCGTGCACCTCGGTCCCGAGCACGCGCAGCCGGTCGAGGCACGCGAGCCGAGCTTCGTCGAGGTCGAGCAGCACCACGATCACCGTGCCGATCTGGGCGATCTCGGCCTCGACGGCGGGCGCGACCCCCGCGAGCGCGGGCTCGTCCGAGGGCTCGATGCAGGCGAGCACGTCGAGCACGTCGTCGAGCTGCCCGAGGCCGCGGCCCGCGGAGACCCGGTAGAGCTCGGGACCAGCGGCGAGGAGCTCGACCACGTGATCGGCGCGCGCGAGGGCCGCCGCGACCGAGGCCCCGACCGAGAGCGCCGCCTCGAAGGCCTCGCGCTCGGCGGGCCCCGCGGGCGCCGGGAGGCTCGTGTCGACCACGATCGCGATGCGCGGGAAGTACTCTTCCTGGAACTCCTTCACGACGGGCACGCCCCGCCGCGCGAACGAGCGGTAGTGCACGTTGCGCAGGCGATCCCCGGCGCGCCACTCGCGGGTGCCGACCAGCTCCATCGCGTCGCTCGTGTGGGTCGCGAACGGGATGCCGCCCGGCGACAGTCGACGCCCGGAGTTGCCGTCGTGGAGCGCCCACTCGAAGACGGGAGGGCCGACGAGCACGGTCGTCGCGGGCACCTCGGCGAGCGCGCGACCAGCGAGCAGGCCGAGGGGGTCGAGCTCGCGCACCGTGAGCGGGCCGAGCGCGTGACGGCCGCGACGGACCGGCCGCACGAGGACCTGCACCGTGGCTTCGCGCTCTTCGCCGTCGAAGGCCAGCGAGAGCTCGCGCGGCTCGACGGCGAGGCGCCGCTCGTCGAAGCGTTGACCGAAGGCCACGCGCAGGAGCCCGGCGGCCGGCTCCGTCACGCGCACGCGGCCGCGGACGACGAGCGGCTCGCCCGCCGTGGCCCGCGTCGGCAGGACGAGGGCGAGCCTGGCCTCGGCGCGTCCGCGCGGCACGAGGACGAACGCGGCGACGAGCATCCCGAGCGCCACGGCGAGGAGGAGGAAGTTCTGGTTGCGACGCGTGTCGAGCGAGAGCGCGAACAGCACCGAGAGCGTCACGAGCACGCGCCGTCCCATCGGGGTGAGGCGCTCCTCCCAGGTGCGGACCAGCTGGTGGTAGATGGGGAACTCGTGGATCGGCGTGCGCAGGAGCGCGCGCCCCCGAGGCCCCGGCCGCTTCACACCGGCACCGGCACGACGCCGAGGATCTCGCGGACGAGATCCTCCTTGCGGACGCCGCCGTAGCGCGCCTTGGGATCGAGCATCAGGCGATGGGCGAGCACCTCCACCGCGATGCCCTTCACGTCCTCCGGCAGCACGTAGGCGCGCTGGTCGAGGTAGGCGTGCGCCTGCGCGCAGCGGAACAGCGCGAGGGAGGCGCGCGGCGAGGCGCCGAGCTTGACCGTGGCGTGGCCACGGGTGGCCTCGACCAGATCGACCACGTAGCCGCCGACGCGACGGTCGACGCGCACCGCGCGCGTGGCGCGCTGCAGGGCGAGCAGGGCCGCCTCGTCGAGCACCGGCTCCACGTCGTCGATCGGGTGGTGGTCGGCCTGCGCGTAGAGCATGTCGACGGCCTGCTCGTGCGCGGGGTAGCCGATCTCGAGGCGCATCCCGAACCGGTCGAGCTGCGCCTCCGGCAGCGGATAGGTGCCGTGGAGCTCGATCGGGTTCTGGGTGGCGAGGACGAGGAACGGCTTCGGCAGCGCGCGCGTGACGCCCTCGATCGAGGCCTGCCGCTCGCTCATGGCCTCGAGCAGGCTCGACTGGGTGCGCGGCGACGCGCGGTTGATCTCGTCGGCGAGGAGCACGTTGGCGAACACGGGCCCGGGCTTGAACGTGAAGCTGCCGTCGCGCGGGTCGTAGACCGAGGAGCCGAGCACGTCGGTCGGCAGCAGATCCGGCGTGAACTGGAGCCGCCGGAACTCGCCCGCGAACGTGCGCGCGAGGGCCTTGGCCAGGGTCGTCTTGCCGACCCCGGGCACGTCCTCCATGAGCACGTGCGCGTCGGCGAGGAGCGCCACGAGCAGGCGATCGAGGATCACGTCCTTGCCGAGGATCACCTTGGCGAGCTCGGCGCGCACGCGCGGGATGCGTTCGCGCGGAGCCGCCGGGAGCGAATCGTCACCCATGGATCCGGCCATGCTAGCAGGGCTGGAACAGCCCCGATCGCGCGGGCGTTCTCCGCCTCACGATGGCCCGGACGCCCGCCCTCACGCTGGTCTTCGTGGTCGCCCTCGGCGCGTGCGATCCACCGGCGCCGCTCGAGCCGCGCGCGGCGGCGGAGGTCGGCGCCGGTGACCCGCTCGCGAGGCTCGAGGCACGCCGGCGCGCGCTGGCGCACGACCTCGCCCTCGCGAAGGACGGTGCGGCCCGGTCGGCCGTGCTCCGTCGTGCCGCCGCCACCCTCGAACACGCCCTCGTCGACGAGGTCCTGCCCCGGTGGGACGGCACCGCCTGGGCCTTCCACGGCACCTCGACCACGCCCCGCGAGGGCGCGATCGCGTGCGGCTACTTCGTGAGCACCACGCTCCGCGAGGCGGGCCTGGCTGTGGAGCGCATCCGGCTCGCGCAGCAGGCCTCGGAGCGCATCGTCAAGACGCTCTCGCCGAAGGAGCAGGTCCAGCGCTTCTCCGACGTACCCGTGGAGGAGTTCGTCGCCGCCGTCGCGCGGCGTGGCGACGGGCTCTACGTCGTCGGCCTGGACGACCACGTGGGGTACCTGGTGGTCCGCGGAGGCGTCGTGTTCTTCCACCACGCGTCGTACGTCGGCGCCCGGAAGGTCGTGCGCGAGCTCGCCGTCGAGGCGAGGCCACTCGTGAAGTCGCGCTATCGCGTGGTGGGCAAGCTCTTCGCCGACGACCGGGTCGTCGAGGCGTGGCTGCTCGGCGCGCCGATCGCGACCTCGGCCACCTAGTACCGACGACCGCACCTCCCCGACGCGGACGCTCAGGGCTTCTGTTCGACCGCGTTCAAGGCGGCCTCGACCGTGGTGCCCACGAGCCCGTTCACGAGCCGGATGCTGCCGTAGACCGACTGCACCGTGAGATCGTGCACCACGTGGACGGCGCGGCTCGGCGCCTCGATCCCCGGCACGTGCTCGAGCACCGTGAACGGCCGCTTGGCGATCTCGAGGTGCACCTTCTCGACCGCCCGCGACCCGTGCTCCACCGCGTCGCGGACCAGCGCCGCGAGCCCACGCACCCGGGAGAGGGACTGCTTCTTCGCTTCGTCGGTCATGGCGTTGCCTCTCGCTGCCGCAGCCACTCGTGGAGCTGGGCGTAGACGTCGGGGTGGTGGGCGAGGTCCATGTGGGAGAGCCCCGCGAGGACCTTGACGTTGGTGGGGGGCAGCGCGCGGGGACCTGCGCGATGGCCATCGGTGCCGCTCGAGATGGGGACCATGGTGTCGCCGAACAGCTCGGTCAGCCACGGCGCGTTGGCGAGGGCGCCCGCGACGAGGTAGTGCTGGATGTTCGGCAGGAAGGTGACCGGGTGGCGTGGATCGCCGAGGTCTCGGATGCCCTGGCTCCGCAGATCGCCGAGGTCGGCCGCGAGGCGGGTGACGGGGTCGGGGATCACCGCGAGCAGGCTGGTGAGGACGCGCCCCGCGCGCTCGAGGGGCGCACCGCGGTGCGGGGTCGCCACGTAGAACGCGGTCTTCACGCGCGACAGCCACGCGTGCCCCTCGGTCTCGGCGAAGTGGCAGGCGTTGCGCACGACGAGCCCGCCCATGCTGTAGCCGAGCAGCAGGATCTCCTCGATCGGCACCGGATACCGAGCGACGAGCTCGTCGAGGAACCGCGCGAAGGCGAAGCCGTTGGCCTGGACGGCGAGGCCCGTGTTGTAGCGGAGGAAGAGCGGCGTGTACCCGAAGTCGGCCGCGAGCAGGCGGCCGTAGTCGCGCCCATCGGGGAACGTCCAGATGTCCTCGGTGCACATGAGGCCGTGCAGGAGGACGACCACGCGCGGCGAGGGCGTGGGGTACGCGTCGGTCAGGCGCGCGAGCGGGAGCGGGTGGCCCGCGTGCACCGCCGTCAACGGGGTGGCGAGGCCGTTCTCGGAGCGCGCGAGGTGATCGCCGACCGCGCCGTTGAGGATCGCTATGGCCTGTTCGAGCTTGCGTCCCACGCCGGCGATCATGGCACGTCTCGCCGCGGGATCGAGGCTATCCTCAGGGGATGAAGGCCCTCCGCTTCGTCCAGGCCCTGGCCCTGTTGCCCGCGTGCGCGACCACCCCGGCGCCCGCCCCCCAGGAGCCCACGCCCACGCCGGCGACCTCCACCGTCTCGAGCGCCCCCACCGTCGACCCGACCGCGGGCGGCGGGCCGTGCCGGTGCTCCTGGGAGACCAACGCCGCCGTCGCGCCGCGCGTGTGCAAGAAGGGCGAGAAGAGCCACGCCGGTGAGCCGTGCGTGGCCGGTGAGCACAACATCAAGAGCTACCCGATGGAAGGGCCGCTGCCGCCGCCCGATCTGCTCGCTTGATCAGCGCCGGGTGATCAGCGCCAGGTGCAGGAGCCACGTGAGCACGGCGAGCGGCATCACGTAGACGCTCGACCAGAGCGCGCCCCAGCCGAGCGACCGCGCGAGCTCGCCTTCGCAGTGGTGGGCGTCGCGCGCGACGCGGCCGATGGCCCGCATGACCGCGGCGTAGACGGTGACGCAGACCAGCGGCACGGCGATCTCGACGAGCACCCACGCGGCGCCGAACACCAGCGCCAGCGCGGCGCCGACGACGAGGACCACGAGGGCGCCCTCGCCGTCGATCCCCGAGCAGCCGTCGGAGCAGCCCCAATCGGCCCCGGAGCCCTTGCTCGCCTTGGCGGTCGGCGTGGAGGGCTTGGTCTCGTCGGCGGAGGGGCGCTCCCACGGCGAGAAGTGCACCCAGTCGTCCTTCAAGCGGTAGCCGCGGACCAGGAGCACCGTGAGCAGCACCGTGAGCACGGTCCACCACACGACGATGACGAGCTCGGCCTCGACCCACGTCGGCAGCTTGAGCGTGGCGGGCAGGAGCACGGCGCTCGTGACGAAGGCGCCGGCGACGATGGCGGCGGTGGTCGCGCCCGACACGCGCGGCGCCACGTGCGAGAGGGTCTTCTTCAC
>JAEUKC010000101.1:0-3691 GCA_016794445.1 Myxococcales bacterium | reverse complement strand
CCCTTCTCCCTGGCCCTCCTCGGGGACGTCGCGCTGCTCGACGCCGCGGGCGCGATCGCCGCCGCGGACGAGGTGTTCGCGCTCCTCGGCCTCGGGCCGGTGCCCCACCACGGCCTCGGCGCCGCGCGGTCGACGCCGGGGCGCCTCGCCCTGCGCCGTCGCCGCGACGGGGTCTGGATCCTCGACGACACCTACAACGCGAGCCCCACGGCGTTCGTCTCCTCGCTGACGACGGCGCGACGGATGGCCGACGCCGCCGGCCGGCGCCTGGACGTGGTGGCGGGCGAGATGCGCGAGCTCGGGGACTTCGCCGAGGAGGCCCACGCCGAGGTCGCCCGCGCGATCGCGGCGGTCCAGCCGGACCGGGTGATCTCCCTCGGAGGCTGGGCCGAGCGCTACGGCGGCGAGCGGTTCGCGAGCGCGGCCGACGCCGCGGCGCTGATCGAGGTCGGGCCGCGGGACCTCGTGCTGGTCAAGGCCTCCCGCGGGGTGGGGGCCGAGGTCGTGGTCGACGCGATCTTGGCCCACGGCGGCGAGATCACGGATGCAGGGGCGAAGGAGGGGAGCTGAACCAACATGCTCTACGAGCTCCTCTATCCATTGCGACACCACATCGGAGGCCTGAACGTCCTCCGCTACGTGCCGTTCCGCGCGGTCGCCGCGACGCTGACGGCCATGCTCATGAGCTTCCTCATGAGCCCTTGGTTCATCCGCGAGCTGCAGAAGAAGCAGATCGGCCAGGTCGTCCGCGAGGACGAGGCCGCGCACCACCAGGTCAAGCGCGGGACCCCCACCATGGGCGGCGCGCTGGTCCTCCTCTGCCTCCTGGTCCCGACGGTGCTGTGGGCCGACCCGAAGAGCGTGTTCGTGTGGTCGACCGCCGCGGTCACCGCCGGCTACGGCGTCATCGGCTACCTCGACGACTTCCTCAAGATCCGCCACAAGAGCAGCGAGGGCCTGCCTGCTCGCTACAAGCTCGTGGGGCAGTTCCTCGTGGGCGGCGCGGCCCTCGGGTACGTGTTCCTCGGCCACAAGGGGCTGCCGCAGGACTGGCTCGCCATCCGTCACCACCTCGCGGTGCCGTTCCTGGCGTTCAGCAAGCACACCTTCGCGCTGCCGGCGGGGGTCTACTTCGCCTTCGCGCTCATCGTCGTGGTCGGCATGTCGAACGGCGTGAACCTCACCGACGGCGCCGACGGCCTGGCCATCGGCCCGGTGATCATCAACGCCGTCACCTACCTGGTCATCGCCTACCTCACCGGCACCGTGGTGAGCGGCATGGTGCTCGCCAAGCACCTCAACATCGCCCCCGAGATCGCCAAGGCCATCGCGCGACCCGACGTCTACTTCTCGGTCGCGCGGTACCTCGACATCCCGAGCATCTCGGCGGCGAGCGAGCTCACCATCTACTGCGGCGCCATGGTCGGCGCGGGCATCGGGTTCCTCTGGTTCAACGCCTTCCCGGCGAGCGTGTTCATGGGCGACGTGGGCGCGCTCGCGCTCGGCGGCGGCATCGGCATGCTGGCCGTGCTCACCAAGAGCGAGCTGCTCTCGCTGATCCTCGGCGGCATCTTCGTCGTCGAGGCCGGCTCGAGCTTCGTGCAGACCATGTGGTTCAAGGCCACCCGGCGCTTCACGGGCACGCCGCGTCGCCTGTTCCTGCGGGCGCCGTTCCACCACCACCTCGAGGCCAAGGGCTGGCCCGAGACCAAGATCGTGGTCCGGTTCTGGATCATCACCATCCTGCTCGCACTCGTGAGCGTGGCCCAGCTGAAGGTGCGCTGATGCGATCGCTCTCCGGCAAGAAGGTGGTCGTGGTGGGGCTCGGCGCCTCGGGCGAGGCCGCGGCGCGGCTGTGCAAGCGGCTCGGCGCCCGCGTCCTCGCCAACGACGCGCGCCCCCGCGAGAAGTCCGAGGCCACCGCCAGGTCGCTCGAGGCCGACGGCATCGAGCTCGCGCTCGGCCACCACGACGTGGACCTCCTCTCGGCCGATCTGGTCGTCGTCTCGCCCGGCGTGCCGCGTCTGCCGTTCCTCGCCGACGCCGAGCGCCGTGGCGCGCGGGTGGTCTCCGAGATCGAGCTCGCGAGCTGGTACGTCGAGGCGCCCATCGCCGCGATCGGCGGGACCAACGGCAAGAGCACCACGACCGAGCTCTGCGCCGCGCTCGCGGCCACGAGCGGCCGCCCGGTGTTCGCGGGGGGCAACCTCGGCACGCCGCTCGCGCAGGCGGTGCTCGACGGCGACCGGGGCGTGTCGCGCGACGGCCTCGCGGTCGTAGAGGTCTCGTCGTTCCAGGTGGAGCGCGTGGCCGGGTTCCGCCCGCGCGCCGCGGTCGTGCTCAACGTCACCCCGGACCACCTCGATCGCTACCCCTCGTTCGAGGCCTACGCGCAGGCCAAGGGCAACGCGTTCCGCGCCCAGGGCGCGGGCGACTTCGCGATCGTCCCCCACGGCGACGAGCTCTGCCTGCGCCTCGCCGCGCTCTCGGGCGGCGCGCTCCTGACCATCGACGGCCCGGCCCCCGCCGCGGTCGGCATCGAGGGCGACACCCTCGTCGATCGCCGCTCGGGGGTCACCCTGCCGCTCGCGCGCTTCCACCTCGAGGGCCGCCACAACCTCCAGAACCTGTGCGCGGCGTGGGCCGCGGCGGTCGCGCTCGGCGCCGACCCGCGCCGCTTCGCCGAGGCCGTCGACGCGTTCCGCGGGCTCCCCCACCGCACCGCGCTCGTCGCCGAGATCGCCGGCGTCCGCTACTACGACGACTCCAAGGGCACCAACGTCGGCGCCTCGGTCACCGCGCTCCTCGGGCTCGCCGAGCCGCGCGGCGTGCTCATCGCCGGCGGCCGCGACAAGGGCGGTAGCTACGCCCCCCTGGTCGCGGCGCTCGCCGAGAAGGGGCGCGCGCTGGTCACCATCGGCGAGGCCGGTCCCGCGATCGCGGCCGCGGCCGCGGGCATCCTCCCGACCGAGCACGCGACCTCGATGGACGACGCGGTCGAGCGCGCGTCACGCCTCGCCCAGCGCGGCGACGCGGTGCTGCTCTCGCCCGCCTGCTCCAGCTACGACATGTTCAAGGACTACAAGGATCGCGGCGATCGCTTCGTCGCGGCCGTGCGGGCGAAGGAGCGCGCATGACCCCGAAGAAGGAATCCCCCCTCGCGCGGGCGCGGGCGTTCTTCGCCGTGCCCGGCCCGGTCGACCCGCTCATGGCGGCCATCGTCGTCACGCTGATCTGCTTCGGCGTGGTGATGGTCTACTCGGCGAGCGCCATCGAGGCGACCGTCCAGCGCCACGACCCGCAGTTCTTCCTCAAGAAGCAGGTCGCCTACGGCACCGTGGGCCTCGGCCTCGCGTGGGTGGTCTCGCGCATCGACTACCACCGCCTGCGCAAGCTGACCTACCCGATCCTCGGCGTGGTCGTCGCGCTCATGGCCGCGTGCGTCGCCGGCCTCGGCAAGCGCGGCGGCGGCGCCACCCGCTGGATCGCCGTCGGCCCCGTGCACATCCAGCCCGCGGAGCTCGCCAAGCTCGGCCTCGTGTTGTGGCTGGCCTACTCGCTCGCCAAGAAGGGCGAGGGGGTCAAGACCTTCAGCGTCGGCTTCCTCCCGCACCTGCTCATGTCCGGCTTCCTCGTGCTGCTCTGCATGAAGCAGCCCGACTTCGGCAGCGCCGTCGTGCTCCTGCTCCTC
>JAEUKC010000022.1:0-65871 GCA_016794445.1 Myxococcales bacterium | reverse complement strand
GGTGCTGTGATGGCTGAGGGAAGGCTGCGACGTGCCGACTGGATAGCCCGCCACGGGCGGGCTTGCCCCCGCTGTCGGTGCCCCGGGCTTCAGCCCGGGGGTGTGTCACTCGCATCACCCGCGTCGCCGGCATCCGCCGCGTCACCGGCATCACCCGCATCGGCCGCCGTGCCGCCGTCGACCGGCGCCTCGGGCACCGCGTTCGGGTCGCGCTTGCACCACACCGAGATGGCGGCCGCGCGCGAGACGAGCCGCGGCGTGCGATCGGCGGTGGGCACGACACCGAGGCGGCACTTGATGCGTCCGAACACCACGCCCGTGGCGTTCGGGTCCTTGCCGCTCTTGAGGATGCACTGCTCGATGCTGTCGGGGGTGGGGATGTAGCCGTCGCCCTCGCAGACGCCGGCCTCGGTGACCAGGCCGTCGAGGTAGCTCTTCTCCTCGGACACCAGCGTCGAGAGGTCGCTGGGCGGGTCGCAGAGCTGCGCCTTCGCCGTCTTGTCGTCGACGCCCGTGAGCACGATGCCGTCGGAGGCGCACTGGAACTTGCAGGCCGTCACCTCGCGGAACACGCAGCGATCGGCCCCCGCGTCGCGCTCCTCGCCGGTGGTCACCTGCACCTTGCCGTCGCGGCAGCGGTAGTGGCCGGCGCCGCACGGCGAGAGCGCCACGAGGTCGGGCGAGTCCTTGGGCGGCTCCCACGGCCGGTCGCGGAACGCGCGGTACGCGAGCACGCCCGCGACCACCGCGATCGCGCCGGGGATCGCGTAGAAGAACACGTCCTTGCCGCTCGGCACGCCGCGACCGTAGTCGGCCTCGCGCCTCGCCGCCAGCGGCTATCCCGGCGGAAAGTGCCGGTGGCCGAAGCTCACGTACCAGAGCACCCGATCGAGCACCTGCGCGGGCTCGAGGACAGCCTCGGTGTGATCGCGCGCGAGGTCGACCAGGGCCCGCTCGTTGCGTGCGAGCTCGCGGTGGAACCAGTCCATCATCGGCGTGAAGTGCTCCGGCCCGGCCGCGGGCGCGTCGTCGGTCTCGGGCAGGGGCACGACCCCGAGCGTGACGGCGAGCGCCGAGTCGTCCATCAAGGGCACGAGCGACGGTCGCAGCAGCGCGAGCACCTTGGTGAGGGCAGCGAGGCCGGCCCCGGGCGCGCGCGCCAGCTCCTCGACGAAGCCCTGGATGCGGGCCCCGTCGAGCTCGGGCCACGGCTGGCTCGGATCGAGGGCCGCGAGCACGCCCTCGAAGGCGGCGTGCCAGCGCGGGGTGAGCCACGCCCGGAACGTGCGCGAGGTGGCCTTGGCGTTGACCATCCAGCTCGTGGGCAGCGCGAGCGGCAAGAGCGCGATCGCGCCCACCCCCTCGGCCTCGAGCGCGCGGAGCACGTGGGCCGCCTGGTCCCACCCGTAGGCACCGGGCAGCCCGGCGCGGCGCGAGAGCATCACATGGGCCTCGGCGGGCTCGATGGTTCGCGCACCGCTGGTGAGCCGCAGCACGAGGGTCATCGGCGCACCTCGCGGAGGGCGCGCGGGTCGTTGGTCATCACGCCGTCCGCGCCGAGGTCGAACAGGCGCTGCGCCTCGGCCGCGTCGTCGATCACCCAGAAGTCCACCCGCTTGCCGAACGCGTGCACGCGGTCGATCGTGCGCCGGTTGTCGAGCCGGAGCGGGCCGAACGCGGTGGGGATCTGCAGCGCGTCGCCCGGCAGCGGGAGCACCCTCGGCTGCACGAGGAACCGCACGACCTCGTCGTCGCCGAGGCCGGTCTCGCCGCGGTAGCCGAGGCGCCGGATCTTGCGCAGGTTGCGCGCGGAGAAGCTCGCGAGGCGGACGCGGTGGGCCGCGCGGTGCCGTTCGATGACGGCGAGCAGCGGGTCGATCACCGCGGGCACCTTGGCGTCGACGTTGAAGAACGTGTCGGGGAAGCGGGCCAGCGCCTCGTCGAACGTGGGGATGTGGTGCACAGGGAGGCCGCGCACCTTGCCGAGATCCCAGGTGCGGAGCTCGGCCAGGGTGCAGTCGCGGACCCTTGCTGACATTGCTGCCACGCGGGCACCGGTGTCGTCGTGGAACACCACCACGTGTCCGTCGCGCGTGAGGTGCACGTCGGTCTCGATGGCGTCGGCGCCGAGCTCGAGGGCGAGCGCGAACGCCTCGAGCGTGTTCTCCGGGAGCTCGGCGCACGCGCCGCGGTGGGCGTAGAGCAGGCGCTTCATGGCGGCGCCATCTTCGCACGGACCAGCGCCCAGGCGAGCGCCAGCAGCGCGAGGCCGACCGCGATGGTCGTCGCCGTGCGGTCGACGCGCCGCACCTTGCGGGTCTCGGGCACGAACGCGACGATCGCGCCCCCGATGGCCGGGAGCGCGGGGATCGGCGCCGCGAGCACCGCCGACAGGAGCCCTGCGAGCAGCACCCCGAGGTATCCCGCGAGCCCGACGCGCACCGCGGAGAGCGCGTGGGCCCGCGCGACCCCGAGGGCGAGCGCGAAGAAGAGGAGATCGCCGACCCCGAGCGCTGGCGCGGCGAGGTGGGTGCCGGGGACGGGGAACGAGATCGCCAGCAGCGACAGCGCGCGGGGGCTCTCCGCGATGGCGTGCGAGGGGCCGAAGGAGGCGGTGACGCTCACGATGTCGGCGGCCGCCGCCATCGCCGCCGCGGGCAAGAAGTGCCCGGCGTGCTGCACGCGCAGGCCGATCGAGCCGCCGAGGCCGACCGCGAGGGCCACGAGCGCGCTGGCCACCGGCGCCGCGAGCCACGCTCCGCCGTGCACGAGCGCGGCCGCGACCAGCACGGCGGCGCCGATCGGGGCGAGGACGAGCGGGCGATCCGTGCTGCGCAGCGTCAGCGCGACGCCGATCGCTCCGCACAGGGTCGCGCCGACGTAGACCACGGCCGCCGCCGCGCCGGGTCCTACCTGGACCGACGGCAGCACCCGCGCTGCGACCAGGATCGCGAGGGCGGGCAGGAGGAGCCCGCCGAGGGTGCGAGCGGTGGCCACGCGTGCCATACTCGCAGGTCGGCGTTCGAGCGGGGAGGCAGGCCATGCGCGCAGTGCTCAAGATGGGGCTTTCGGCGGTCTTGGTGGGCGGTCTGCTCGTCGCGTGCAGCGGCGCCGGAGGTGGGAGCGACAGCCTCGACCCCGCCGACACGGGGGGTGGCATCGATCTCGACGGCGCTCCGGATGGCCTCGCCGACACCCTCACCCTCGACTGCAAGCCGGCGTGCGTCGCTCCGCAGAAGTGCAGCGTCCTCAACAAGTGCATCGACGCCGACTCGTGCGCGGCCGACGGCGACTGCAAGCCTGGCATGAAGTGCATCACCCCGGAGACCGGCAAGCCCGCGTGCCTCCCGGGCGGCGACTGCGGCGCCGAGTCCGCCTCGGCCGACAAGGTGCCCTCCAACGTGCTCATCGTGCTCGACCGCTCGTGCTCGATGACCGCCAAGGTGGGCGCGCTCACCAAGTGGCAGATCGCCGTGCAGGCCATCTCCGACATGACCACGAAGTACAAGGGCAAGCTGCGCTTCGGCCTGATCATGTTCCCCGACACCGACGCGGACAAGTGCAGCCAGGGGACGATCCCGATCCCGCTCGGCCCGGACAACGAGACCAAGATCTCGACCATGTTGAGCAGCGCGCTCAAGACGACCGACCCGTTCTTCCCCGACGGCCCGTGCGTCACCAACATCGACACCGCCATGAAGCAGGCGGCCACCGACCCAGGGCTCGGCGACGCCACCCGCCAGAGCTACGTGCTCCTGCTCACCGACGGCGCGCAGGCCGGCTGCACGGCCGGCGGCGGCGACGCCGGCACCCTGGCCGCCATCACCGACCTCGCCACCAAGCGCGGCGTGAAGACCTTCGTGATCGGCTTCGGCAGCGCCGTCGACACGGCGGCGATGGACTCGTTCGCGGCGGCGGGCGGGGTCCCCGCGGCCGCAGCGAGCCCCAAGTTCTTCAAGGCCGAAGACGCCACGTCGCTCGACAAGGCCCTCACCACCATCGGCAGCACGGCCCTCGGCTGCGTGTTCAAGCTCGGCAAGACCCCGCCCGACTCGACGAAGATCTTCGCGTTCTTCGACAAGGGCACCGAGGTGCCGCGCGACACCACCAAGACCAACGGCTGGGACTACGACCCGACCACCAACACCGTCACGTTCTACGGGTCGTTCTGCGCCGACATCAAGGCCGAGAAGGTCAAGGCCGTGGACGTGGTGTTCGGCTGCAACAAGCCGCCCGCGTGACTTCGGGGTCGAGGCCCTGCACACTCCGGGGATGAAGCTCCCCTTCCTTCGCGCGCTCTGTCTCCTCTCCACCGCGGCGGCCGGCTGATCGTCGTCCTCGAGCGAGACGGCCACCACCGACACGGGCACGGTCGCCGACGGCGCGGCCGTCGACACCGCGGTGGCGGACAGCGGCACGGACACCCTCGTCGCCGACAGCGTGACGGACACGCTCGTCACCGATGCTGCGCCCGACGCCCGCGATGGCTCCACCGACGTCGCGAGCGACGCGCCGGTCACCAACAAGTGCCGGATGAGCGCGGGGGTGGGCTTCACGCTCGTCGACTGCGCGCCGGGCAAGGTGTGCGTCGCGAGCTCCACGACCGCCACCTGCGAGCCGAGCACCGACGCGGCGACCGCCCCGTGCGGGACCATCTCCTGCGGCGACTCGTGCACCTGCGCGGACGCCGCGAGCAGCATCTGCGACTGCTTCGGCGCCGCCATCGGCCCGCTCGCCCCGCCCGACCTCGTCTCCTGAAGCCCTTCCTTCGCCCGCGTGGCTCAAGTACCGATGCGGGCCGATGGCCGAAGACGAGGAGATCCCGCCGCTCGACGCGCGCGCCGACGCCGAGCTCTCGCGCACCGCCCCACCGTGGGACGCTGGTGGCAAGTCGCTGAGCCTCGCCTACTGGGGCGCCATCCTGTTGCTCGTGGGCGGCCTCTTCCGCACGCGCCTCCTGCCACTCGTCGACTACCCCCAGCACCTCGCCCTCGCCGGCACCCTCCGGCGCATGATGGCGAGCGGCGCCCCCGAGCGGGCGCTCTTCGAGACCAACCTCCTCAGCTACAACTCCGCCTTCCACGTGCTGGTGGCGGGGCTCGGGCTCGTGGTCCCCATCGACACCGCGGGGCGCCTCGTGGTGAGCGGCTACATGGTGCTGCTCGGGTTCGCGGCCCTCGCCCTGTGTCGCGCCACCGGTCGGCCGCGCGCGCGGGCGTTCCTCGTCTTGCCGGTGTTCGTCGGGTACACGTTCGCCTGGGGGTTCATCAACTTCGGGCTCGGCGCGGCGGTGCAGATGCTCGTCCTCGCGCGCGTGCTCGCGCGCCAAGAGGGCCAGGTGCCCGCGGAGAAGCGGCTGCGCTTCGACCTGCTCACCGCGCTGCTCGCCACGGTGGGCGCGTGGACCCACCTGCTCGCCTCGGCGCTCGTCTACATGCTCATGCTGGTCGCGATCGTGGCCAAGGTGCAGGTCTCGCGGGAGGGCCTCTTCGCCCGGCTCGGGCGGGCGCTGCGCATCGGCGCGCCGCTCCTGCCGGCCGTGGCGTTCTGCGCCTGGGTGTACCGGCGCCAGCAGCGCCTCGCGTGGCAGAACTTCGAGTACGGCGCCTACGAGGGCAACGACGTCTTCGCCATGCAGAAGGTGAAGGGCTTCCTCGGCTACGGCGCCGGCCTCCGCGCCGACATGCTCGACCAGAAGATCCTCGGCGTCGGCCTCGGGCTCCTGCTCCTCGCCGCGCTGTTCCGCGACCCCGACGACGAGGCGCCGGCGCAGCTGCGCTGGATGTTCGTGGCGTCGCTCGTCGCGTACTTCGTCATCCCGCACGTGTTCTGGGCGACCAACTTCGTCTTCGAGCGCCTCACGTTCTTCATCGTCATCACCGCCGCGCTGTTCGCGCCGCGCGCGATGCCCGAGAAGGAGGAGCTCGTGCGCCTCATGAGCGTGTCGGTCGGCCTCGGCGCGGCGGCGAGCTTCTTCCTCTTCATGGGCGCGGTCCGGACCGAGATGGCCGACCTCGACGCCATCCTCGACGCGATGCCCAAGGGCCGCCGGATCACCGGCCTCGTGTGGCACCCCAAGATCGAGGCCACCGAGCAGTGGTCGCTCCTGCACTCGCCGGCCTACTACGTGGCGCGCAACGGGGGGGAGGTGGCGTTCTCGTTCACGCGCACCATGAGCCTGCCCGTGCACTACAAGCGGGAGATGATGCCGCCCGATCCGCCGGCGAACTTCGAGTGGAACCCGAGCGACTACCGGCCGGGCATGGCCTTCGCCAAGTACTTCGACCTCGTGCTCATGAAGACCACCTACGACGACGGCAAGGACCCGCGCGCCTCGGTGTGGGGCACGCACGCGAACGAGGTCGACGTGGTCCTGCACCGCGGCAAGTGGTGGGTGTTCGAGACCAAGCGCGTGAAGGACGATCCGCCGCCGACCTTCACGTTCCCGGACGACGAGCCCGAGGCCCCCGAACAGCACGATCACTGACCGAACTTCCTTGCGCTAGCGCAAATCGGCCAGGTTCATTGCACTCGGTCTGCAACGAGTCTTTCAAGACTGAAAGGTGAAGGAGGGCAAAGCTGTTGATCTCTGGTCGCGCAGAGCTGGCCCACCGTTTGCTCTAATGCCAGGTGCGCCGCAGCGAGGCCTGTCCCCCCCCCCGGGCCGCTGCGGCGCACTTTCTTTTTGTTCGCTGGCGACGACGCTCAGAAGGCGCTCGCCACTCGCGCTTCGAGCCGCGGGCGAGCCTCGGCGACGGACTCGGCCAAGGCCAGCTGCGCCTCGGCGCGCCGCTCGTCGTGCGCGACCCGCGACGGGAACCGCGCCGGATCCCAGCCGAAGTAGCGGTCCTCGATCGCGTCGAGGCAGAAGCGCGAGGCGAGCTCGAGCGCGATGGTCTCGAGTCCGGGCACGAGCGCCGCGACCTCCGCGCCGGTGATGCCAGGATCGCCGGCGGCGTAGCCCTCGATCGCCGCCGCGAAGATCTCCTCGTCCACGGCGACGCGCTCGGCGCTCTCCCCGGCCGGGTTGCACCACGAACGCAGCGCGTCGCCGAGCTCCGTGGCGAGGGTGCCGTAGGCGAGCGTGTCGAGGTCGAGCAGCGCGACGGCGCGCGTGCCCTCCTCGTCGAACAGGATGTTGGTGATCTTGAGATCGCCGTGGACGATGCGCGTGGGCAACGGCGGGATCGCAGGCAAGGGGTGCGCGAGGATCCGCGCGGCGAGCGCCCGCACCGAGGGGCTCCCGCGCTCGAGGGCGGCGCCGAGCCGCGCGAGGTGGGCGGCCGTGTCGTGGGCGCCCGGTCGCTCGAAGGCGAACGTGTGCACGAGGCCCGCGGTGGCCGCGTGGAACCGCGCGACGAGGCCGGCCGCCGCGCGCGCGATCGAGGGAGACGAGACCGCGAGGTGCACGCGGCCCGGCAGCCAGGTGAGCGCACGCCACGGGCGCCCCTCGGCCTCGAGGAACGGCGCGCCCGTGCGGGTGCGGTGCAGGCGGGGGGTCGCGAGCCCCTGGGCCGCGAGGTGGGTCGTGATGGCGTCGAGGTCGAGGTTCACCTCGCCCTTGAACACGGGGTGCAGCTCCTGGAGCGCGAGCCACGGGGCGCCGTCACGGTCTACCCGGAAGGTGCGGTTGATGAGGCCCACGCTGATCGGCGTGAGCGGCAGGCCTTCGAGCGCGAAGGCCTCGAGCACCTGCGCGGGGACGGTCATCAGACGCCGATGAGGCGCAGCTGCTGGTTCTGGCCCGGCTCGCGGCCGACCACGGGGATCGGGTAGTCGCCGGAGAAGCAGGCGTGGCAGAGGCCCGCGTCGCGCAGGTCGCCCGGGACCTCGCCGCGCACCGCCTCGATCATCGCCTCGATCGACATGTAGCCGACCGAGTCGGCGGTGATGTAGCGGGCGATCTCGCTCGTGGAGTGGCTCGACGCGATGAGCTCGCGGCGCGAGGGGGTGTCGATGCCGTAGAAGCAGGGCCACTGGGTGGGCGGCGAGGAGACGCGCATGTGCACCTCCTTGGCGCCCGCGTCGCGGATCATCTTCACGATCTTGCGCGAGGTGGTGCCGCGCACGATCGAGTCGTCGCACACGACCACCCGCTTGCCGCGCAGCGACTCGGCGACCGGCGAGAGCTTCAGCTTCACGCCGAAGTGGCGGATGCTCTGCGAGGGCTCGATGAACGTGCGCCCCACGTAGTGGGAGCGGACGAGGCCCATGTCGTAGACGATGCCGCTCGCCTCGGCGTAGCCGATCGCGCTCGGGACGCCGCTGTCGGGCACCGGGATCACCACGTCGGCCTCGACGGGGTGCTCCTTGGCCAGGCGTCGACCGAGCGCCTTGCGCGTCGAGTAGACGCTGCGGCCCTCGATGCGCGAGTCGGGCCGCGCGAAGTAGATGTACTCGAACACGCACAGGTGCTTGGGCTGGCGCGGGAACGGCTTGAGCGTGCGCAGGCCCTGGTCGTTGATGACCAGCATCTCGCCGGGCTCGATGTCGCGCACGTACTCGGCGCCGATGAGCTCGAACGCGCAGGGCTCGCTCGCGACCACGTGGGCGTCGTTGAGCCGACCGAGAACCAGCGGGCGCACGCCCATCGGGTCGCGCACGGCGATGAGGGTGTCGGAGCTGAGCACGACGAGCGAGTAGGCGCCGCGCACCTGCAGGAGCGCGTCGATGACCTTGTCGACGAGCCCCGCCGCGCGGGAGAGCGCGATGAGGTGCACGATGACCTCGGTGTCCGACGCGGAGGTGAAGATCGAGCCGCGCGCCTCGAGGGTGGCGCGGATCTCCTCGGCGTTGGTGAGGTTGCCGTTGTGGCCGAGGGCGATGGAGCCGTGGGCGGTGTCGACCGCGAGGGGCTGGGCGTTGCGCGCGTGCGAGCCGCCCGCGGTGGAGTACCGCACGTGCCCGATGGCGACCTCGCCGGGGAGCTTCTTGAGCTGCTCGGGCGAGAAGCACTCCTGCACGAGGCCCATCGCGCGGTGGGCGTAGAGCTGGCCGTCGTCGACGGTGACGATGCCGGCGCTCTCCTGGCCGCGGTGCTGCAGCGCGTGCAGCCCGAGGTAGGCCAGGTTCGAGGCCTCCTTGGCCCCGTAGATCCCGAACACGCCGCACTCGTCGTGGAACCGGTCGTCGTCGGGAACCGCCGGTCGTCGCGACGGGTCGGCGACCGGATCGAGCACCTGCAGGCGACGTTTGTTCATGGGGGTAGCCCTCTAGCGAAGGGCGCCCCCGGCGTCACTGCGACACCTCGTACCGGAGCTCAGACGCGGGTGAGGCCGAGCTCGTTGGCGAGGAGGTCGTCGTAGTGGTCGGCCGTGGCGCCCACGTGCTTCAGGATCTGCTCGGCCTCGGCGGCGTCGAGCCCGGCGGCCGGGCGCTCGCTCACGACCACCACGTTGTCGTTCAGCACGCCGAAGGCCGCGTTGCGCATGGCCTTGGCGTTGAGGTCGAGCAGGCGACCGTAGAGCTCGAGCTTCTTGGCCGCGTCGGCCGGCACCTTGACCACGGGCGCGATGGCCCGCAGCCAGACGCCCGTCTTGGGCTCCTCGGCCACGATGAACAGGACCTGCGCGCTGCCGCGCTTCATGCCCCAGGCCACCGTGTCGGGGTCGCTCCGCACGCAGGCGGTCTTGGGATCGATGCCGAGGTGCGAGAGGACCTGCTCGGCGAGCGTGACGACGGTCGAGAAGCTCATGCCCGAAAGTTACCCGATCCCTGCTTGCTTTGTCGCTCCCGGACCGTCCCTGTCCAATCCTCAGCTCGGGCGCAAACCGCGGGCTTTTGCTAAACCCCCCGATCCGACCTAGGCTCCGCGCCCCCCTTTTTCCACAGTCCATCAAGGAGTCGACCATGGGTCGTCACGACCGCCGCCACTCGCAGAAGATGAGCCGCCGCAAGGCCCAGGCGAAGAAGAAGGCCCGCATCGCCCGTCGCACCGAGGCGCGCGCCGCCAGCGTGAAGGCCGGGACGAAGAAGGCCGCCGCCAAGAAGACGGCCGCCAAGAAGTCCGCGGGCTGAGCTCCCTCCAGGCGTCGCCGGCATGTCCGAAGAAGACGACGCGCGGTTCTGGGGCGAGGTCGAAGAGGCCGTCGAGCTCGTGCAGGACGACCAGCCCCTCGAGGCGCTGGTCGAGCTGCGCAAGGTGGTCGCGGCCTCGCCCAAGAACCCTTACGCGTACCACTGGCTCGGGGTCGCGCTCTACGAAGCGGGACAGCTCGAGCCAGCGCGCGACGCGTACCGCGCGGCGCTGGCGCTCTCTCCGCAATACCTCGGCGCTCGCATCCACCTGAGCCACACGCTCCGCCAGCTCGGCGACGCGCGCGCGGCGCTCCAGCAGGCCGAGACGGCCCACCGGCAGAAGCCCGACGACCCCGAGGTCTGGCACGCGCTCGGCCTCGCGTGCCTCGGGCGCGGTGACAAGGACGGCGCGCGCCGCTGGTTGATGGCGTTCCTCGACTCGACGCCGGAGCTCGAGGTCTCGCTCGAGGTCCGCGCGCTCATGCGTCAGCACGGCCTCGAAGAGGGCTGAGCCCGCGGGCCGCGTGTGAGCGCCTACACGCGTCTGTTCCTCGCCATGGTGCCGCTCGTGCTGGCGCTCGAGCTGCCGCTCTACGCCGCGCTCGCGCCGGCGGGTCGTCGGCTCCGCGCGCTCCTCGGCGCGACGCTCGGCAACGCGGTGAGCTACCCGCTGCTCTGGTTCGTGTGGGTGCGCGTGCTCGGGCACGACGCCGCGATCTTCGCGGGCGAGGCTTCGGCGGTGGTCCTCGAGGGCCTCTCGCTCGTGATCTGCGGCCTGGGCGCGCGGCGCGCGTTCGCGGTCGCGCTCGTCGTCAACCTGTACTCGTGGGCGGTCGGTGAGTGGATGTTCCGCGCGATCCTGCCGCGGCTCGCGCCCTGAGCGCGCGCTCCACCAGCAGCACGATCGCGACCAGCCACGCGAGCGTCTCGATGGCGTCGAAGGCGCCGCCGTGGCTCACGCGCTGGAACGCGGCCACGGCAAGGGCGATCACGATGATCGAGGTGACGAAGACCGACTCTTCGCGGTCGTCCTCGGGCTCGGGACGCGGTGCACGATCGGGGCGTCGGTAGGGGGACACGACGAGAACGAAGCAGAATGTGTACCCAGGCCGTAGCTCGTGCAGCGGCGCACGATCACGCCGCGGCCTTCTGCTCTCCCTCGAGCGCGAGGCGAACGGGCACCACGATCATCGGCATCCCGGCGCGCTGCAGGCGGCGCTGCACCATGAACGCCGTCTCGTTGTGCAGGATGCGTGAGATCTGGGTCTCTTCTTCGAAGACGATCTGCCCGGCCACGAACAGCGGCTTCGGGTAGCGACGCCGCAGCACCTCGGCCACGCGGACGCCCTCGACCGCGACCTCGGTGCCGACCGCAAACGCGCTCGCTGCGCGCAGGCCGAGCGACTGCGCGTAGCGCTCGTAGCGCAGGAGGTGCTCGCGCGTGCGGTTCTGCAGGGCCTCGAGCTGGTCGGGACCCTTGAACGACTCGGAGTCCGCGACCGCGACGCTGACGAACACCACGCCGCCGAAGTGGTCGGGGAACATGCGCAGGAGCGTGAGCAACGCGTGGCGACCGAGCCCGCTGTAGCCGCCGACGAACAGCACCGCCACCGGTCGCTCCGGGTCGGGATCGAGCTCGCTGTGGTGCTCGGCGAGGTTCTCGGTCTCGCCGTGCACGAACGCGATCGCCTCGCGCCCCTCGGACGTGGTGCTCTCGACCTCGACGGGGGAGGGGAGATCCTGGTCGAGGCGGCGCAGCGCGATCCGGACGGCCTCGTAGTGGCGCTTGATGTAGAAGCACACGGCCACGACCGCGCTCGTCACGACGAGCGTGAGCCAGCCGCCCTCGCGGAACTTCTCGTAGACCGTGACGCCGAGGATGGTCACGCAGAGCGCCAGCGCGATCACGTGTGCGGGCAGGTGCTTGAGGGCCCCCGCCTCGGTCTTCCGCCGCGAGATCCACAGCTTGGACATGGCGAGGTTGGAGAGCGAGAACGTGAGGAACACGTTGATCGAGTACATGACGACGAGCTTCGACACGTCGCCCCGCGTGTAGACGAGGAGCGCGCCCGACGAGATCGCCATGAGCAGCACGCCGTTGCGCATGGAGAGGCGGTCGGAGAGGGCGGCGAAGCGGTGGGGGAGCCACGAGTCGGTCGCCATGTTGGCCATGACGCGCGGGCCGTCGAGGAAGCCGGCCTGCGCGGCGACGAACAGGAGGGCGCCCTCGGACACGAGCGCCACGATCACGAACACCTTGCCGAGCGGCAGCCCGAACAGCTGCCAGTGGCTCGCGACGCGCTCGAGGAGCACCGCGTTCATGGTCTTGCCCGGCTCGGGCGTGGCCGCCATCAAGAGGTACGCGAGCATGATGCCACCGGCCGTGACGGCCAGCGACACGGCCATCAGCACCATCGTGCGCTTGGCGGTCTGTACGCGCGGCTCGCGCATCATGGCGACGCCGTTGGAGACCGCCTCGATGCCCGTGTAGGTGCCTCCGCCCATCGAGTAGGCGCGCATGAACAGCGAGAGGAGGCCGACGGTGCCGAGGGTCTTGGCGGAGCCGTGGAGGCTCTCTTGCACGCGGTGGGCGGTCGGCGCGACGTCGCCGAGGTGCCCGAACAGCACCACGCCGAGCATGATCGCGTGGGTCACCAGGAACACCATGAACACCGGCACGAGCGAGGTGACGGACTCCTTCGCGCCGCGCAGGTTGAGGATGGTGAGGAAGGCGAGACCGGCCGCGGCGGCGGGCAGCTTGAAGTGGAGCAGGCTCGGCGGCAGGAACGAGAAGATCGCGTCGGCGCCGCTCGCGATCGAGACGGTGATGGTCAGCACGTAGTCGACGAGGAGCGCGGCGCCCGAGGCCACCCCGACCCGCGGGCCGAGGAGCCGCGAGGCGACGACGTAGCCGCCACCGCCGCTCGGGAACTGCTCGATGATCCGGCTGTACCCGTAGCTGATGATGAAGACGGTGAGCGCCGTGGCGAGCGCGAGGAACACTGCGAGGCCGGTGTGGGCGCCGAGCGCGCGGAACGACTCGTCGGGGCCGTACGCCGACGACGAGAGACCATCGGCGCCGAGGCCGACCCAGGCGAGCAGGGCGACCAGCGAGATCTTGTGGAAGGCTTCGGGATCGCGGACGTCCTTGGGGGCGCCGAACAGGAGGTGGCGGAGACGCTTGGGCATCGAGGAGTGCGGGTTCTGCGCGGTGGACTTCGTGCGCGACTGCGAGGACGTCGTGCGAATTTGCAAGCCATGCGCCAGTTCTCGGGACCCCCGACCTTCACGCGACGTCGGGGCCGATTCGTGCACCGCTGCACGACCCGCCGAGACGCCGTCATGCGGCGCCGCCCGAACCCGGTCCGGAGCCGGGTTCCAGCAGCCTCGACCACCTGCTGGCCCACGCGCTGCAAGGAGCGTCGGCATGGCAGACGTCCTCCTCGGCGCCATCTCGGGCATGGTCTTCGTGATCTACGGGGTCTTCGTGCTCGCGCGGCCGGAGCAGCTCGGCTCGTGAGACTCGACGCCCGCGCGCGGGCAGAGCGACCCTTCCGACCGTGGCCGACGATTTCCTCACCCTCTTGCGAGCGCGTCGCCGGGCGCCTCTCAAGATCTACCTCGGCATGGCCGCGGGGGTCGGCAAGACGGTCGCGATGCTGCGAGAGGGGCGGCGCCTGTCCGAGGAGGGGGTCGACGTCGTCTGCGGGATCGTCGAGACCCACGGGCGCAAGGAGACCGCCGCCGCGCTCGAGGGGCTCGTCGTGTTGCCGCGCCGGACGCTGCAGTACCGGGGCGTACCGCTCGAGGAGCTCGACCTCGACGCCCTGCTCGCGCGTCGCCCGGCCGTCGCGCTCGTCGACGAGCTCGCCCACACCAACGTCCCCGGCTCGCGGCACGACAAGCGGTGGGAGGACGTGGAGGAGATCCTCGACGCCGGGATCAGCGTCATCGCGACCCTCAACGTGCAGCACCTCGAGAGCCTGCACGACCTCGTGCTGCGCGAGACCGGGGTCGACGTGCGCGAGCGCATCCCCGACCGCGTCGTGCAGCGCGCGGACGAGGTGGTCGTCGTCGACCTGCCGCCGAGCGAGCTCACCGAGCGCCTCCGCGAGGGCAAGATCTACCCGCCCGAGAAGGTGGAGCACGCCCTGCGTCGCTTCTTCACCGAGAAGAACCTGGTCGCGCTGCGCCAGCTCGCCCTGCGCGAGGTGGCCAACGCCGTCGAGCGCCGTGCGCGTCGCAGCCCGGAGGAGGAGTCGGGGGCGGTCGCCGCCGAGCGCGTGATGGTCTCCATGTCGTCGCAGCCCGGCGCGACGCGGCGGCTGCTCCGGCAGGGGGCGCGGCTCGCCGGAGGCCTCGCGAGCCGCTGGTTCGTCGTCTACGTGCGCACCCGCGACGAGACCCCCGATCGCATCGACGCCGCGAGCCTGCGCTCGCTGACCGAGAACATCCGGCTCGCCAAGGAGCTCGGCGCCGAGGTCGTGCGGCTCGAGGGAGACGACGTCGTCGCGGCGCTGCGCGAGTTCGCGCGCAGGAAGGGGATCACCCACGCCGTGTTCGGCCGGACGCGCCAGTCCAGGCTCCGGGAGCGGCTGCGGGGCTCGGTGCTGGCGGAGTTCATGCGCACCGTGCCGGAGGTCGACGTCGTGGTCGTCGGCGACCCCTCCGCGGACCGGGACAAGGAGCCGTCGTGAGCCGCGTCCTCGTCGTCGAGCCGGACGCGACCGTGCAGCACGTGCTCGATCAGGCGCTGGTGGCCGCCGGGTTCACCGTCGTCACCGCGTCGAGCGTGGACGAGGCGCGCGCGCTCCTCGATCGGGACCACGAGGTCGAGGTCGCCGTCGTCGAGCTCCGCGCGTTCGGCGACGAGCCCACGGAGGGCTTGCGCGCGCTGCGACGCGACCATCCCGAGCTGCCCATCGTCGTGATGACCACGCTGCTCACGACCCGCCTCCTCGTCGAGCTCTTGCGGCTCTCGATCGCGGACGTGATGGGTAAGCCGTTCTCGCCTCGGGAGCTGCGGCAGACGCTGGAGCGCGTGCTGCGCAGTCGACGAGCCTCGAACGAAGGCGCGCTCGACTACGCGGCGGCGATGGCCGCGGCGCGCCGGGTGCTCGCCTCGGGCAGCCCGGCCGACGCCGAGCCGTTCCTGTCCCGGGCGCGGGCGCTCGCGCCGCTCGATCCGGAGGCGATGACGTTGCTCGGTCTGTGCCGGGAGCTCGCGGGTCGGGACGAGGACGCCGACCGCGCCTATCGCGCGGCGCTCGCGCTCGACAGCGGGGTCTCGGACGGGCCGCGACCGTGGGATGGCCTCGCCCGCCTGGCCAGCTACGGTGGCGCGCCGCTCGCGCCGCTCGTGCTGTCCTCGACGCCACGAATCCTGGTGGTCGACGACCCGACCTCGCCGCGACGAGCCGACGCGGAGCTCGACGCCGTGCTCTTCCCGCTCGGGCTCGGCGAGACGGGCTCGATGGCGGTCGGTCGGCGCAGAGAGAACGGCCCCACGTACGTGCTGTTCACCGGGGCGAGCGGGGCGCAGCTCGATCGCTGGCTCGCGCGAACGTTCGACCATCCCATGGTGCAGCGCGCGTCCGACCGGAACAGAGCGAACGACGACGATCCAGGAACAAAGCCCTCGAGAGAGGTAGGGTGAGAGCATGACGAAGGCCCACGTGCTCGTCGTCGACGACGAGGAGTCCATCCGCAAGACCCTGCGCCTCTGCCTGGAGTCGGCGGGGTACACGGTGACGCTCGCGCCGAGCGGCGAGGCGGGGCTCGCGGCCGCCCGACGCAACCCCCCCGATCTCGCGCTCATCGACCTGCGACTCGGGGGGATCGACGGGCTCACGGTGACCCGCACGCTCGCGCAGGAGGCGCCGGGGACCGCCGTGGTCGTGATGACTGCGTTCGCGACCATCGACAACGCGGTCGAGGCCATGCGCGCGGGCGCGGCCGACTACCTGCCGAAGCCGTTCACGCCGGCCGCGGTGAAGCACGTGGTGTCGCGCGTGCTCGACGCGGCGCGCCTGCGCCAGGAGCTCAGCGAGGTGAAGCGCAAGCCGCGGGGCGCGCCGTTGCCGTCGCACAGCCCGGCCGTGCAGCAGGCCTACCTGCTCGCGGAGCGCGCGGCGGCGACCGACGCGACGATCCTGGTGCTCGGCGAGACCGGTACGGGCAAGGGCGTGCTCGCGCGGCACGTGCACCAGCACTCGCCGCGCGCGGATCGGCCGTTCGTCACGGTGAACTGCGCGACCATCAGCCCGAACCTGATCGAGAACGAGCTGTTCGGCCACGCGCGCGGCGCGTTCACCGGCGCCGACCAGGCGCGCGCGGGCTACGTCGAGGCCGCCAAGAACGGCACCCTGTTCATCGACGAGGTGGGCGACCTCGGCAAGGAGCTGCAGGGGAAGCTCCTGCGGTTGCTCGAGGAGCGCGAGTACGTGCGCGTCGGCGACACCGAGCCGCGACGGTCGGAGGCGCGGGTGATCGCCGCGACCCACCGCGATCTGCGGGCGGCGATCGGCGCGGGCACGTTCCGCGAAGACCTGTTCTACCGGCTCAACGTGGTCTCGGTGCGCCTCCCGTCGCTGCGTGAGCGCCGCGAGGACATCCCCGGCCTCGTCACGGCGCTGCTCGATCAGCCGCACCGCTCGGGCGGGCGCCTCACGTCCGTCTCGCCCGAGGCGATGGGGGCGCTCGTCGCCTACGACTGGCCGGGGAACATCCGCGAGCTCGGCAACGTCCTCGAGCGCGCTTCGCTGCTCGCCCACGGAGAGATCCTCTCGCCCGATCTGCTCCCCGAGGAGGTGCGGGCGACGACCCGCGGCGCGGTCGCCGGAGACGAGTCGCTCGAGTCCGCCGAGGCGCGGCACATCGCGGCCGTGCTCGCGCGGCACCCGACCCTGGACGCGGCGGCCCGCGCGCTCGGCGTCGACCCGTCCACCCTCTATCGCAAGCGCGAGCGCTACGGCCTTCGATGACCCGCGCGTCGCTCCGCGGTCGCCTCGTGCGCCTCGGCCTCGCGATGGCCGCGACCGTGCTCGTGGTCTCGGTGCTCTCGACGCTGGCGCTCGACCGGCTCGGCGGCGCGGTCGGGCTCATCCTGCGCGAGAACTACGCCTCGGTCGTCGCGTGCCAGGAGATGAACGAGGCGCTCGAGCGGCAGGACTCGGGGGCGTTGTTCGTGGCGAGCGGGCGCGTGGACATCGGCACCCCGATGCTCACCGACCACCGCCGCAAGTTCGAGGGCGCCCTCGCCGCCGAGGCGCGCAACGTGACCCTCCCGGGAGAGGGCGACCTCGTTCGCTTCGTCGAGGATGCATACAAAGACTATGTGATCACCGCCGACCGCGTGCTCGCGCGGCCGATCGAGCAGCGGAGCGCGGGCTACTTCGGCGAGCTCCTGCCCCGATTCCAGAAGCTGAAGGCCAGCATCGCCGCCATCCGAGACGCGAACCAGCGGAACATGGTCGGGGCCGACGCCGAGGCGCGCCGGCTTGCCCAGCGCACGCGCTCGCTTTCGGTGCTCGCCGCCGCCATCGCCCTCCTCCTGACCGGGTGGCTCACCTTCCGCTTCCCGCGGGTGATCATCGACCCGATCTCCACCTTCACCGATCGAGCCCGGGCCATCGGTGAGGGCCGGTTCGAGACGAAGCTCGCGCTGCCCGACCTGAGCGAGCTGCGCGGCCTCGCCGACGCGCTCAACCGCATGCAGGACAAGCTGCGCCTCTACCGAGAGAGCAGCCTCGGCGAGCTGCTCGCGGCGCGCGATCTGTCGCGCGCCACCGTCGCCGCCATGACCGACCCCGTGATCGTCTTCGGTGGCAGTGGCGACATCCTCCTCACCAACGAGGCCGCCGAGGCGGTGTTCGGCCTCACCCCGGGCGATCGCGACGAGCAGCGGCGCCTCGGCGTCGAGCCGCCGGAGCGGATCCTCGCGGCGCGGGACCGCGTGCTCGCCGACGACAAGCCGCTCTTGCCCGACAGCTTGAGCGAGGCCATGCAGTGGACCGCAGCCGGCGGCGCCGAGCGCTTCTTCCTCGTGCGGGCCTCCCCGCTGCACGTGGAGGAGTCCGCGGGCCGGGGCGTGATCGTCGTGGCGGAGGACGTCACCCGCTACCGCCGCATCGACGCCCTCAAGAGCGACGTGGTCGCCACGGTGAGCCACGAGCTCAAGACCCCGCTGACCTCGCTCCGCCTCGCGACCCACATGCTCCTCGAGGAGAGCGAGGGCCTGACGGCGCTGCAGCGCGAGCTCGCGAACACGGCCTGCGAGGAGACCGAGCGCCTGCAGCGGACCGTGGAGGAGCTGCTCGATCTCGTGCGCATCGAGCGCGAGGCCGGCGAGCTGCACCGCGAGCTCGTGGAGCCGCGCGCCCTCCTCGCCGAGGTCGAACGCGCGCACCGGGCGCTCGCCGCCGAGAAGCGCGTCGCCCTCGTGGTGGACCCCGAGGAGGTCGCGCCCGTCTCCCTAGACGTCGAGCAGATCCACATCCTGCTCGGGAACCTGGTCTCGAACGCGATCCGGCACACCGAGCCGGGCGGCACGGTGCGGCTCTTCGCGCAGCGAGACGCTGCCCACGTCGTGCTCGGCGTGCGCGACGACGGCGAAGGCATCGCCGAGGAGCACCTGCCCCACGTGTTCGAGCGCCACTGGACGGGTGCGGAGCCGGCCCAGCTCCGCGGGCGTCACGGCCTCGGTCTGGCCATCGCGCGGGAGATCGCCGAACGCCACGGCGGGAACCTGGAGGTCAAGAGCCAGGTCGGCGAGGGCAGCACGTTCACGCTGCGGCTCCCCGCCTGAGGTTCGTGCACGGCCGCACGATCGCGGCGGGCGTCGTGCAAATCGCCCGACGTCGAGTGCGGTGACGACGCGATCGCGCCGAGGCTCCGCAGCGTCACCGGATGGTCTGGTTCCTGCTCCACGGAGCTCGTCCCATGACCGATCTCTGGATCCTCTTGCTGACGCTGGCGCTCTTCGTCGCGGTGGTGGGTTTCGCCCGCCTCTGCGACGCAATCTGACCGCGGGAACCTGCCATGTCCCTCGACCTCGTCCTAGGCCTCGGCGTGAGCGTCCTGCTCGCCGCCTACCTGTTCTTCGTGCTCGCTCGCCCGGAGCGCTTCTGATGCGCGTGCTCGTCCTCGACCTGGTGTTCTTCGCGGTCCTCGTGCTCGTGGCCGTGCCGCTCGGCCGGTTCATGACCCGGGTCTTCGCCGGGGAGAACCACACCTCCCGCAAGGTCCTCGGGTTCCTCGAGCGCGGCATCTACCGCGCGGCGGGGATCGAGGAAGCCAGGGAGCACACGTGGCGCGCGTACGCGGGCGCCATGCTCGCGTTCTCGCTGCTCACCCAGGTCGTCACCTACGCGGTCCTCCGGATGCAGCACGAGCTGCCGTTCAATCCGACCAAGCTCGACGCCGTCGCGCCGTGGCTCGCGTTCAACACCTCGGTCTCGTTCACCACGAACACCAACTGGCAGAGCTACGGCGGCGAGACGACCATGAGTTACGCCTCGCAGGCGGTCGGGCTCACCTCGCACAACTTCTTCTCGGCCGGCGTCGGGATGTGCGTGGCCATCGCGCTGATCCGCGGCCTCGCGCGCTCGCAGGCCGACACCCTCGGCAACTTCTGGGTCGATCTCGTGCGCGTGCACCTCTACGTGCTCTTGCCGATCTGCCTGTTCTACGCGCTGTTCCTGGTCTCGCAGGGCGTCATCCAGACGTGGGAGGGCCCGGCGTCGTGGACGGCGCTCGACGGCTCCACCCAGTCCGTCCTCCGCGGGCCGGTGGCCTCGCAGGAGGCCATCAAGATGCTCGGCACCAATGGCGGCGGCTACTTCAACGCGAACAGCGCCCACCCGTGGGAGAACCCGACCCCGCTCTCAAACTTCGTGCAGATGGTCTCGATCTGGGCGATCCCGGCGGCGCTGTGCGTGACGCTCGGCATGGTCAAGAGCCCGAAGCACGGCTGGGCGGTGTTCGGGGCGATGACGTTCATCGCAGTCCTCGGCATCGTCGCCGCGACCTGGTTCGAGACCAAGGGCAACCCGGTGCTGGCCCGGGCGGGCGCCGCCGTTGCGACCAACCTCGAGGGCAAGGAGGTGCGGTTCGGTGTCCCCGACAGCGCCCTCTTCACGGTGGTCACCACGGGCGCTTCGTGTGGGGCGGTCAACGCCATGCACGACAGCTACACGCCGCTCGGCGGGCTCGTGCCGCTCTTGAACATGCAGCTCGGCGAGATCGTCTTCGGCGGCGTCGGCGCCGGCATGTACGGCATCCTCGTCTACGTCATCCTGGCGGTGTTCCTCGCGGGCCTGATGGTGGGGCGCACGCCGGAATACCTCGGCAAGAAGATCGACAGCCGCGACGTGCGCTTCGCCTCGATCTACGTGCTGATCCCCGCGTTCTCGATCCTGCTCTTCACCGCGGCGGGTCTCCTGACCGACGCCGGTAGATCGGGGATCCTGAACACGGGACCCGATGGCGGGCCGCACCCGCACGGGTTCAGCGAGGTGCTCTACGCCTACACCAGCGCGACGGCGAACAACGGCAGCGCGTTCGCGGGGCTCACCGCCTTCTCCACGCAACACCCGGTGTTCTCCACGCTCACCCTCGGCCTCGCGATGCACGTCGGGCGCTTCCCGCTCATCATCGCCGTGCTCGCCATCGCGGGCAACATGGCCAAGAAGAAGCTCGTACCCGCGGGCGCCGGCTCGTTCCCCGTGGACAACACCCTGTTCGTCGGCCTCCTCGTCGGCGTGATCCTCATCGTCGGCGCGCTGACCTTCTTCCCGGCGCTCGCGATCGGTCCGATCGTCGAGCACATCCAGATGACCCGCTGAAGCCATGGCCAAGAATCACCGCAAGCAGCACTCGCTCTGGGATCCCGCGATCCTCCGCCCCGCCATCGTCGAGAGCTTCAAGAAGCTCGACCCGCGCACCATGGCGAAGAACCCGGTCATGTTCGTCGTCGAGGTCGGGAGCCTGCTCGTCACGGTGCTGTTCGTGCGCGACGTCCTGCGCGGCACGGCCACCGACGTGCGCTTCTCCGTGCAGCTGATCGTCTGGCTGTGGTTCACCGTGCTGTTCGCCAACTTCGCCGAGGCGATGGCGGAGGGGCGCGGCAAGGCCCAGGCCGACACCCTGCGCAAGATGCGCACCACCACCATGGCCCGGCGCATCCGCCGCTCTGGCGAGGAGACCCCGATCCTCACCATCGGCTTCGAGGACGGGGGCGAGGAGATCCCCGCGACCGAGCTCCGGCGTGGTGACGTGGTCTACGTGAAGGCGGGTCAGATGATCCCCGCCGACGGCGAGATCCTCGAGGGCATCGCCTCGGTCGACGAGAGCGCCATCACCGGCGAGTCGGCGCCCGTGGTGCGGGAGGCGGGCGGCGACCGCAGCGCGGTGACCGGCGGCACCCGCGTGCAGAGCGACTGGCTGAAGATCCAGATCGGGCAGGACCCGGGGGCGGGCTTCATCGACCGCATGATCGCGCTCGTCGAGGGCGCCGAGCGGCAGAAGACCCCCAACGAGATCGCGCTCACCATCCTGCTCGCCGCGCTCACGCTGATCTTCCTGGTCGCGGTCGCGACCCTCGAGCCCTACGCGCGCTTCTTCAAGGGCTCGCTCGGCATCGCGGCCCTCGTGGCGCTGCTCGTGTGCCTCATCCCGACCACCATCGGCGGCCTGCTGTCGGCCATCGGCATCGCCGGGATGGACCGCCTCGTGCAGCACAACGTGCTCGCGACGTCGGGGCGCGCGGTCGAGGCCGCCGGGGACATCGACGTCCTCATGCTCGACAAGACCGGCACCATCACCTACGGCAACCGGCAGGCGTTCCAGTTCCTGCCGGTCGCCGGGGTCGACGAGCACGAGCTCGCCGAGATCGCCACGCTCGCCTCGCTCGCCGACGAGACCCCGGAGGGCAAGAGCATCGTCGCGCTCGCGACCGAGCGCGGCATCATGCCGAAGCTCCCCGAGGGCGCCACGTTCGTCGCGTTCACCGCCGCCACGCGCATGAGCGGGATCGACGCCGGCGAGCGCCTCCTGCGCAAGGGCGCCGGCGACACGGTGACCGCGCTCGTGCGCAGCAAGAAGGGCGTGATCCCCGCGGATCTCCAGGGCCTCGTGGCGCGCGTCGCCAACGAGGGCGGCACCCCGCTCGTCGTCGCCGACGGCGATCGCGTCCTCGGCGTCGTCTACCTGAAGGACACAGTGAAGCCCGGCATGAAGGACCGCTTCGAGCGCCTCCGCGCCATGGGGATCAAGACCGTGATGATCACCGGCGACAACCCGCTCACCGCCAAGAAGATCGCGGCCGAAGCGGGCGTCGACGACTTCCTCGCCGAGGCCACCCCCGAGGCGAAGCTCGCCTACATCCACCAGATGCAGGAGGGTGGGCGCCTCGTCGCGATGACGGGCGACGGCACCAACGACGCGCCGGCCCTCGCGCGAGCCGACGTCGGGGTGGCGATGAACACCGGCACCCAGGCGGCCAAGGAGGCCGGCAACATGGTCGACCTCGACAGCGACCCGACCAAGCTGATCGAGATCGTCGAGATCGGCAAGCAGCTCCTGATGACCCGCGGGGCGCTCACCACGTTCTCGATCGCCAACGACGTGGCCAAGTACTTCTCGATACTCCCGGCCATGTTCACGGGCATCGTCGCGTTCCAGGTGGCGCAGGGCGGGCCCCGCTCGTCGGCCTTCTGGGCGCTCAACGTCATGCGGCTGGGTTCGCCCACGAGCGCGATCCTCTCGGCGGTCATCTTCAACGCGCTGGTGATCGTCGCGCTGATCCCGCTCGCGCTCCGCGGCGTGTTCTACCGCCCGCTCGGGGCAGCGGCGCTCCTGCGGAGAAACCTCCTCGTCTACGGGCTCGGCGGCGTTGTCGCGCCGTTCGTCGCCATCAAGGCCATCGACCTCGTGGTCAACGCCCTGCACCTCGCCTGAATCGAGTCCGCCATGAAGCTCCTCCGTCAGACCTTCGTCGTCACGCTGCTGCTGCTGATCTTGTGCTGCGGCGTCTACCCCGGCCTGGTCACCGCGGCTGCGCGCGTGCTGTTCCCGAAGCAGGCGAGCGGGAGCCTGGTCGGCCAGAAGGGCTCCGCGCTGATCGGTCAGACCTTCGGCGATCCGACGCTGTGGCCCGAGTACTTCTGGGGTCGGCCGTCCGGCGCGAGCGTCGATCCGGCCACTGGGGTCACCTACTCGTCGGGCTCGAACTACGGCCCCCTCCAGGCCGCGCTGAAGGACGAGGTCGAGGCGCGCGTGAAGGCGCTGCGCGACTCCGGCGCCACGGGTCCGATCCCGGTCGATCTCGTCACCAAGAGCGCGAGCGGGCTCGACCCGCACCTCTCGCCCGAGGCGGTGGCGATCCAGATCCCTCGCATCGCCAAGGCCCGCGGCATGAGCGAGGCCGAGGTGCAGGGGCTCGTCGCCCAGCACACCGAGGGCTCCACGCTCGGCTTCCTCGGTGAGCCGCGGGTGAACGTGCTGCTCCTGAACCTCGCGCTCGACGCGCGCAAGCCCGCGTCGCCCTCGTTCGCCAAGGCCCGCGCCGCAGCCGCCGCGAGCGCCTCGCCGGCCGCAGGCGCCTCGGCCAGCGCGCCGCCGTCCTCGAGCACCCCCTGACTCGGCATCGTGCATGCACGCAACGAGCCTGGCGCGTGGGTCACCCACCCGGCAAAGCCCCCGTGATTGCTCGGCTGCACGATGCCTGGTTGCAAGGTGCACGAGCCCGAGCGTTCCCGGTTCGCCCGCACCGAGAAGCAGGCCGTGGCCCGCGGGTTGCTCCTTCGACAGGCATGAGCAAAGGCCACATCATCCGCGTCGTGCCGCGCCAGCGCGCGTGGGTCGTCATCGTCGATCCTCTCTACGAACGCATGGTCGACCGTCTGTGCACCAAGGAGCGCGCGATCGAGCACGCCCTGACGCTCGCCGAAGAGCTGGCCGCCAAGCAGCGCGCGCCGGTCACAGTGCGCATCGAGCAGGCCGACGGTCGCTACGAGGATCGCCGTGCCGCATGAGATGCTGCGCGCGGTCGGGCTCACCTCGCCGCTCACGGTCGTCCCGTTCGATGTCGTGCGCGCAGGCACGCTGTCGACACCAGACGAGATCCTGTGTGACGCCTCCGGCCGCGCCGTCGCCTGGTTCAGGCACCGTCCCTTCGTGGTGCACCCGACGCTCTCCGACCTGCTCACGCTGCACGGGCTCGAGCTCGTCGCGGTGCCGCCTAGCCGATGGGTGGGCGCGTCGCGAGGTAGAGCGCCTCGACCGCGGCGCGCTCCTCCGGGTGCCGCCGCAGGAACTTGAGGCTCGACTCGAAGGTGGGTTCGCGAAGGAACGGCGGAATCGGGACCCGCCGCGCGAGCTCTTCCCAGCCGAGCTCGTCGACGAGCGTGCGCAGGAGAGCGGCGAGGGTCACGCCGTGGAGGGGGTTCTTCGGTTGCTCGATGCTCAAGGAGGCGGGGGACTCTCTGGGTCAGCGGACTTCGGCGACGCCATCACCCTACCGGGGTGCTATGCCGCGGGCCATGTCGGTGACGATCGAACGCTACGGCGAGCTCCGCGCGGCCCACGACGCGCTCACCCTGCGCCTCTACAAGACGCTCTCGCAGCGCGCCATCGACGAGATGGCGACCCGCCTCGGCGTGCGCGACCCGAAGCGGACGCCGGGCGACCCGGACGTGGAGCGGGCCATCGTCCTCGACAGCGCGCTGTACGACTACAGCGTGCCTGGGACCGGCACGAACGCGATCGCTCGGTTCGCGAAGCCGTCGGTGGAGGTGTCGGACGACGAGCGCCTGCTCCTTGCTGCGATGAAGGCGGCGCGGGTGACGGTGCTCGAGGTCACGGCGCGCGGACCGGGGTTCGGGGTCCCGGTCCGCGACGTGCTCGCGGGCGATGCGCTGCTGCTCGCCGACCGTGGCCTCTCCGAGGCGGGGGAGCCCGGCGACCTCGTGCTGATGCGCGTGCTGCGCCTCGCGGGCTTCGCGATGAGCACCGGCGTGCCGCTGGTCGTTCCCCGCTTCGCGCTGACGCTGATCCAGCGCGCGGGGGTGTTGCCCCCGACGGCCTGGGCGCCCAAGCCGCGCGCGCAAGTGGCGACCAGCCTCCATCGACTCGCTCTCTGCACGGAGGAGGAGGTCAAGGCGCGCCTCGCGACGATGGCGTTGACGAGGACCGATCCGCTGTCGCTCGCCCTCGGCAAGGCGCTCACCGCCGCGCGTTCGCTCAGCCGCAGCGAGCCTTGAACCCCATCCCGCGTCCAGCGGGCAACTGGGCGTCTTGGTCGCGGTCAGCTCGGTTCCGTGCATGGGTGGGCGCCATGGCCGCGACAATCGGCCGCAGGGTGCGCGTGCAGGGCCAGGCTACACCCGTCGCACGATGTGGTTCCGACCCGTGCTCATGTTCGCTCTGCTCTCGGGCTGCGCCAGCGCAGACGCGCCTCCCACCGGTGGGCAGGTCTTCGCGGTGACCGCCGACCCGACCGTCACCCCGCACCGCGGCTCCAACTCGTTCAGCGTGCACGTGCGCACGCTCGCGGGGCAGCCGGTGGCGGGCGCGACGCTCGACGTGCTCGCGACGATGCCCGCGCACGGACACGAGGCGCCCGTGCCGCGCGTCACCGACAAGGGTGGCGGCCTCTACGTCGTGGACGACGTGATCTTCTCGATGGCCGGGCTCTGGCAACTCCGCGTGGTCGCGCGCGCCGCGCAGGGGAGCGATGGGAAGACGTTCCAGTACGAAGTACCCTGAGCGCGCGATGCGCGCGAGCTTCACCTGGCTCCTCCGATTGCGCTGGGGCGCGACCCTGGCGCAGGCCGCGCTCGTGGTGTTCGTCGATCGCTTCTCGAGCTTCGACCTGCCCGTGCGTCGGCTGCTGGTGGTGCTCGGGCTGAGCGCCCTCAGCAACGCGCTCCTGTGGCTGTTCGCGCGGGATCGGCGCGAGATCCCCGCGGCGCTTCCGGGCGCGGCCCTCGCGTTCGACGTGCTCGCGTTGACGGCGATGCTCTACTTCACCGGCGGGCCGCTCAACCCGTTCAGCTCGCTCTATCTCGTCAACATCGCGCTCGCCGCCGCGGTGCTCGACGGGCGCGCCACCTGGAGCATCGTGGTGCTCTCCACGCTGTGCTTCGGCGGGTTGTTCGTCGACTCGGCGTATCTGTCCACCAAGCTCGAAGGTCAAGATCACGCGACGCACATGCGCCTGCACCTCAAGGGTATGTGGCTGTCGTTCACCCTCGCGGCCATCTTCATCGGCTACTTCGTGCGACGCGTGCAGCGCGCGCTCGAGGCCGACCGGGAGGAGATCGCGCGGCTCCGCGCGGCCCAGGCGCGCGGCGAGAAGCTCGCGGCCCTCGCCACGCTCGCGGCCGGCGCCGCCCACGAGCTCTCGACGCCGCTCTCCACGATCGCCGTGGCCGCGCGCGAGCTCGAGCGTCGCCTCGCCACCCTCGATCCGGCCCTCGAGGAGGACGCGCGGCTGGTCCGCGAGCAGTGCGCGCGCTGCCGGGCGGTCCTCGATCAGCTGCAGGCCGACGCGGGGGGTGGCGTCGGAGACCTGCCCCGCGCGATCTCGGTCGACGAGCTGCTCTCGCTCTCGCTCGAGGGCCTCGCGCCCACCGTGGCCACGGTGATCGAGCCGACGCTGACCGGCCGCAAGCTCGTCGTGCCGCCGCGCTCCCTCGCGATGGCGGTCCGCGGAGTCGTGAAGAACGCGCAGGACGCCTCGACCGCGGGCGTCTCGCTGCACGCGCGCGCGACGAGCGAGGCGGTGGAGCTGGTCGTGCGCGACCACGGCGAGGGCATGAACGCCCAGACGCTCGCGCGCCTCGGCGAGCCGTTCTTCACGACCAAGGAGCCCGGCAAGGGCATGGGCCTCGGGCTGTTCCTCACCCGGTCGGTGCTCGAGCACCTGCACGGCGAGCTCGCGGTCGACTCTCAGGTGGGCGAGGGCACCGAGGTGCGCCTCACGCTGCCCCGGACGGTGCTCGCGTGACCGCCAAGCCCGACGCCGGGACCCTCCTCGTGGTGGACGACGACGCACCGCTCCGCACGCGGCTGGCGCGCGCGATGACCGAGCGCGGCTTCGAGGTGCGCGTGGCCGACGGCTACGACGCGGCCATGGAGGCGGCTCGCGTCGAGTCGCCGGAGTACGCGCTCGTGGACCTGAAGATGCCCGGCCGGTCGGGGCTCGAGCTCGCCCGCGACCTCGTGGCCCTCGATCCCGCGACCCGCGTGGTGGTGCTCACCGGGTACGGCAGCATCGCGACGGCGGTCGAGGCCATGCGGCTCGGAGCCGTTGGATACCTGCAGAAGCCGGCCGACGCGGACGACGTGCTCGCCGCCTTCGAGCGCGCCGCCCAGCCGCCCCTGGTCCCGACCACCGTCGAGTACGACGCTCCGTCGCTGGCACGCGCCGAGTGGGAGCACATCCACCGGGTGCTCACCGACTGCGGCGGCAACGTCTCGGAGGCCGCCCGCAAGCTCGGGGTGCACCGCCGGTCGCTCCAGCGAAAGCTCTCGAAATACGCCCCGAAGTGAGCCGCGACGATCGGTCGCAGCCCCGCCGCACGAGGCGCGTGGCAAGAAGGGAGGGCATGAAGCGCCTAGCCTCTCTCCTCGCCGTCTTCGCCCTCGCGACCGTGGGCTGCGACAGTGACGACCACGACCACTCCGATCGCCCGGCGGTCTGCGCCGAGATCATCGACCGCTGCCACCCGCTCGATCTCGGTTCGGGCGACATCCACGAGTGCCACGAGGGCGCCGAGAGCACCTGGGACGAGGCGACCTGCACGGCCAAGAAGGCCAGCTGCTTCGCCGCTTGCACCGCGCCCACGGACGGCGGCGGCGACGGCGCGAGCGACGCGAGCGACGCCAAGCCGGATGCGCCCGGCGAGGCCGCGACCGACGCCGCGACCGACGCCGCGACCGACGCCGCGACCGACGCCCCGACCGACGCCGCCAGCGACGCGACCGACGCCGCGAGCGACGCCGCGAGCGACGCGCCGGCGGGCTGAGCGAGCCCGACCCACGCGAACGGCTGCGTCCGGCGCGCGTCGGAGCTGCAGCGCGCGCCCGAGCTGCGGGACATCGACCCCCCGCAGGAGCCGACGGGTCTCCGAGAGGGGCCACGGGCTGGGTCTGATTGGCAAGGATCTACCACCCCAGTTGCGAAGCCAAGGACATGGGCAACAGATCTGTCTGCTGACATCGGCGACAGCGGTCCGCTCCTTGCCGCAACTGTCACCCATGTCCTTGGACTGAAGGACGGCCGTCACCCATGTGCCCGCACAAACCGTCACCCATGTCCGCACCCGGACCCCAGTGTGTGTGCAACCGGGAACCTTGACGTCCATCCGCCGCTAACTATGCTCAATCAAGAGATGGCGCGCCGGTCTCCCCAGCTCGAGCTACCGCTCACCTCCGGGTGGGGCGGCAAGCGCGCGGGCGCGGGTCGCAAGCGGGTGGCGCCACGGCCCCTCGTGCCGCATCGCCGTCGGCCGGTGCACCAGGCGTCGTATCCGGAGCACCTCACCTGGCGGTGTCTCGCCGGTCTCGGCTCGCTCCGGGGCGCCGAGGTGTTCCCTGCGATCGTTGCGGCGCTGGCGGCGCAGCGCGCGTCGGTCGCCGCGTTCCGCGTCGTGCACTTCTCGGTGCAAGACAACCACCTCCACCTGATCGTCGAGGCGGCCGACGCCCACGCCTTGCGCGCGGGGGCGCAGGGGCTCGGCGTACGGCTGGCCCGGGCGATCAACCGCGCCCTCGGGCGGCGCGGGCGCGTGTTCGACGACCGGTTCCACACGCGCGCTCTGCGCTCGCCGCGCGAGGTGCGGTTCGCGCTGGCGTACGTGCTGCAGAACTTCAAGAAGCACCAGGTGCGGGTGTCCACGCTGCTCGACCCATGCTCGTCGGCGATGTGGTTCGATGGGTTCCGGGAAGTGACGGGCGCGTCGCTCGCTGTGCGAGCGCCGGTACACCCGCCTCGCACCTGGCTCGCGCGCGTCGGGTGGCGGCGGCACGGGCTCGTGTCAGTGCGGGAGGCGCCGGCCTGACTAGGTCTTCGTGGCCGCGAAACCGGCGACGATCCGCGCGTGCTGGTCGATGAGGAGCGGGGCTTCTTCTCACTGGCACGTCGCGAGGCAGCGGGCCACGGCTTCGCCGCCGACGACCCGCAGGCACGTCCCATCCGAGCGCGGCTCGACCACGAGGTACTGCGCCGGCCCCAGCACGAACGCGAGTCCCCGCTCGGTGAGGGCGAGCGGCGCCTCGCTGCGCCGCGCGCCCGTCGTCGTGTCGACCACGCTTCCCTCTCCACGCGCTGGCGCGGTCGCGAGGAACAGGCCGGGATCCCGGAAGAAGAAGCCCACCCGCCGCCGCTCGACGAAGCTCTTCGCGCGTTGCCCGAACTCGTCGCCGACCTCCTGGGGAGGCTGACTGACGTGCGCGAACGCGTCGCGCGCGAGGTCGATCACAACGTCCCAGCGCGCCGTCGCCCACAGGAAGTCGAGCACCAGGACCGCACGAGGTCCGGCCGCAGCCGCGGCTCGTGCGGGACCCATCGCTCGTCGCCACGTGTTCCCGCGGGAGAGCAGCACCGTGTCGCCCTCGAGCTCCACGGCGTCGGGTGGCCCGGAAGGTAGGCACGGCGGGGCCGGCGTCGCGGTGCGGGGGGCTGGGCAGGCCAGGGAACCCAGAGCCGCGAGCGCCAGAAGACAGAGATTCGCCGCGCGGCTCAGTGCCCCCCGCCGAGCAGCTCGCCCAGGTCCTCGTCGCCCTTCGGGGTCTCGAGGGCCGCGCCGTCCGGCCCGTCGCGGCGCACCACGAACACACGGCGCTGGACCGTGTCCGACGACTCGCGCGCCCACACGCTCACGAAGTTCACGCCGGGGCGCAGCGGCACGTCGAGCTCGAACGGCAGCTTCTTGGCGTCGGCGCCGCCCTTGTTGCTCTTGTAGAAGATCTTGCGCGAGCCGACGAAGACGTAGGCGTCGATCACCTTGTCGGGGTCGATCGCGAAGCCCTTGAGCTTCACCTTGTCGCTCTTGACCACCAGATCGATCGCGTCGACCTCGATCGAGGGCGGCGAGTGCGTGAGCAGGTCGATCCACGGTTGCACGGGCTTCTTCGGGTCCTTGGGCTTGGGCGGGTCGCCCTTGCCGACCTTGCCCGCGGTCTTGCTGGCGAACGCGAAGCGGCCGTTGCCGAGATCCACGCGCACGAAGTCCGACACGAGGCCGGTGACGCCGAGGATGCCGTCCTTGGGGAGCTGACCGAACGGCTTGCCCCCGGCGACCGGCGACTCGAACAGGTCGACCAGCGACTCCACCTTGAGGATGCCGGAGGCGCTCGTCACGCTCAGCGACGGGCGGATCGGCATCACGATGCGCTCGGTCGCCGACTCGCGGAGGTCGGCGTCGCGGATGGCGAGCGAGACCTTGGCCTCGTCCTTCACCGGGTTGACGTCGAACGTGAAGCGCACCTTGCGCTCCTCGCCGGGCGCCATGTTGGAGAGGTCGAACCGCGCGTCGCGCAGGAGGAGCCCGTCGCCCGAGAGGTTGTGGAGCGAGGCCTCCGTCTCCCAGGACTTGCCGGTGCCCGTGTTCTTGACCGTGAGGTAGAGCGAGGCCTTCTCGCCGACCTGCAGCTGGCCGTCGCCGTTGCCCTGCACGTCGTCGACGACCGCGTAGCTGTAGGCGAACGACGGCCGGGCCAGCGCCTTGATGGTGGTGCGGGTCTCGGCGTCCTTGGGGGCGTGCTCGTGCGCCTCCTCGAACTTCACCTTGATGACGTCGGCGCGAGTGACCGTGTCCTTCGGGATCTTGCAGACGCGCGGCGCGTCCTTGGGGGCGGTGACGCCGGCCTTGTGGCCCTCGGTCTCGCACCAGCCGAGCGGACTCGTCCAGCTGCGCGACTTGCCGGGCTCGACCTTGCCGAACACGAACTCCTTGCCGTCGAAGATGCCGGCGTCGCTCTTGGTCTGGCCGCGGAGCTTGTAGAGCGGCACCGCGCCGTTGTTGGTGACGGTGACCTTGAGCTCGAGCGCGTCGCCCGCGTTCACCTCGCCGTTCGCCTTGCTCGGCTCGACGGTGACGCTGATCTTGCTCGGGTCGAAGGCGCCGCTCGCGTCGCCGTCGGACCAGTCGATGCCGAGCTTCACGAGGTCGGCCTCGACCTTCTTCATCTCCTCGGACTTGTAGCCGTCGAGGAAGCCCTTGGCCTTCTTGATGAGGTCGAGGCGCTTGGCGCCGTCGCTGCTCGAGACGGTCTTGAGGAACCGGCGCGCGAAGGCGATCTGGGCGTCGAGCGCGAACTGGTCCTCCGGGTCGCCGCCGCGCTCGCGGAGGGCCGCGCGGTCCTCGCGGGAGAGCGCGTACTGCAGGATCTCGACCGGCTTCTGGCCGGCCTTGGCCTTGGCGTTCGACAGGTGCGCGCTCAGATCGCTCTCGCGGTAGTAGGGCGCGTCGGCGGTGAGGTTGAGCTCCTGGAGGTCGACCGTCATCGGCAGGAGCTCGATGTCGGGCACGATGCCGACGCCCTGGATGCTGATGTCGCCGGGGGTGAGGTACTGCGCGATGGTGAGCTTGAGCGCCGCGCCCTCGGGCGGGATGTTCTTCTCGACCTTCTGCACGCTGCCCTTGCCGAACGTGGTCTCGCCGACGATGACCGCGCGGTCGAGGTTCTTGAGCGCACCCGCGACGATCTCGCTCGCGCTCGCCGAGCCCGAGCTCACCAGCACCACGATGGGGTAGCCGGGCTCGTTCTTGTCGTCCTTGGCATCGTCGACGATGCGGCCCTCCTTGCGGCCGTCCTGGATGACGATCTCGCCGGTCTTCACGAAGGCGTCGACCACGCGGCGCGCCTGGTCGAGCAGGCCGCCCGGGTTGCCGCGCAGGTCGAGGACGAGGCCCTTGTCGTGCCCCGAGGCCTTGAGCTCGGCCATCGCCTTCTGCATGTCGGGCGCGGTCTGCTCGGCGAACTGCTTGAGGCGGATGTAGCCGACACCGTCGTCGAGGGCCTTGCTCTCGACGCTCGCGACCTTGATCTCCTTGCGCGTGAGCTTGAACGGCTTGCTCGGGAAGCCGTCTTTGCCCTCGCGCTTGATGACCAGCGTGACGTCGGTGTCCGGGTCGCCGCGGAGGCGCTGCACGGCCTCGTTGATGCCCATCGTGGTGGTGGACTCGCCGTTGATCTGGATGATGCGGTCGCCCTTCAGGAGGCCGCCCTCGGCGGCGGGCGTGCCCGGCATCGTGTTCATCACGGTGAGGACCTTGTCGCGGATCTGGATGACGATCCCGAGGCCGCCGAACTTGCCGCTCGTGCCGACGCTGAAGTCCTTGTAGGCCTCCGGCGAGAACAGCACCGAGTGGGGGTCGAGGGTCTTGAGCATGCCGTTGCAGGCGGCGTACTCGACCTCGCGCAGGTCGATGTCGGGCGAGTCCTTGAGGTGGAGCTCCAGGAACTGGAACACGGTGCGGATCTTGGCCAGCACGTCCCAGGGGCCGTTGACCTCCTTGATCTCGAGCGAGAGCTCCTTGTCCTCGACGCGGATCTTGGCGACCTGCCCGCCCGGCTCCACGTGCACGAGCACCTGGGCCACGTCGCGCTGGACCGAGTTGAGGGCCGCGAGGAGGAGGTTGTGGGGGACCACCCGCTTCGGGTCGACGTACTCGTCGGAGATCAGCTCCAGGGTGCGCTTGACGACCAGCGCCTTGGACAGGGCGTAGGGGCCCTTCTTCTGCCCCTTCTGGGCGGGCGCGGCCTGCGCGGTGGAGTAGAGCCCGCGGAAAAGCCCCTCGCCGCGACCGGTGGAGAAGAGGGCGAGCCAGGTGGCGAGACCGAGCGAACCGAGGATGACGAAGCTGCGGCCGAGCCGCTCGGGCGATTGCATCAGGGGTCCTACAGTCTAGGGGGTTGTGGCGACCCAGGGAACGGCTGCATCATCGGGCCCATGGGCAACACGTCGCGAGCCTCGGGCATTCTCCTGTTCGTGCTGATTCTGGGTTGTGGCAGCAAGCCGCCGACCATCCCGGCGACCCCGATCGCCTACGCGCCCAGCGGCGGGGACCTCTACGCCCCCAAGCCCAAGGCCGAGCCGGCCCCCACGGTCGCGCCGCCGCCGCCGCCCCCGGCGCCGGCTGTATCCAGCGCGCCGCCCGCGGCATCTGCTTCCGCGAAGCCGGCGCCGTCGGCCAAGCCCAAAGGAAAATGATCGCCATGCGCTCGCTCGCCGTCGCCCTCCTCGCCCTCGCCGTCGGTCCCGTGGGTTGCAAGGAGTCGACGCCGACGCCGGGGGCGAGCCCCAGCACGAGCGCCACGGTCTCCGGGGCCAGCCCCACCGCCGAGGCGGCGCCTCCCAAGGAGGGCGACCCGGCCCCCGCGCTGGTGGCCACGGCCGCCGACGGCACGAAGGTCGACCTCGGGGCCCTCAAGGGCAAGCACATCGTCGTGTATTTCTACCCCAAGGACGACACGCCGGGCTGCACCAAGGAGGCCTGCGCGTTCCGCGACGCGTGGGACAAGCTGCAGAAGGCGGGCATCCAGGTCATCGGCGTGAGCGTCGACGACGACGCGAGCCACAAGGCGTTCGCCGCCAAGTACAAGCTCCCGTTCCCCCTCGTCGCCGACACCGATCAATCGATCTGCAAGCGCTTCGGCGTCGCGGTCAACGGCGGCTACGCGTCGCGCGTGAGCTACCTGATCGGGACCGACGGCAAGATCAAGAAGGTCTACCCGAAGGTCGACCCGGCCGTGCACGCCGATCAGATCCTGGCGGACGCGCAGTAGTACAGTAAGGGGGTGTCGCCCCTCGCCGAGAGACTGCGCGCGGCCCTCGAGGGCCGGTCCGACGTCGTCTGCGCGTGGCTCTTCGGGAGCCAGGCGCGCGGGGACGCGCACGAAGGCAGCGACGTCGACGTGGCGGTGCTCCGCGGGAGGCCGCGGCCGCGCACGCTCGACGACTGGCCCGTGGAGCTCGAGGCCGCCGTCGAAGAGGCGGTGGGCTCGCGGGTCGACCTCGTCCTGCTCGACGGCGCCGACTCCGACCTCGTCCACCGGGTGCTGCGCGACGGCGTCCTGGTCGTCGAGCGCGACCGCGCCGCGCGCATCGCCTTCGAGGTGTTCAAGCGCAACGAGTGGTTCGACCTCGAGCCGGTGCGCCGCCGTGTGCGGAGGCTCGCCCCGTGACCGAGGCCGAGCTCGTCGCCAAGAAGCTCGCCGTGATCGAGCGGAGCCTCGCCGAGCTCCGCGCGCTGGCCCACGCCGACCGCATCGAAGAGGACGTCCGCGAGCGCCGCTTCATCGAGCACACGCTGCAGATCGCGATCCAGGCGGCGCTCGACGTCGCCTCGCACGTCGTCTCGGACGATCACCTCGGCGAGCCCCGGACGAACAAGGAGCTGTTCGAGCTCCTCGGGAATGCGGGGTGGTTCCCTGCCACGCTGCAGCGACCGCTGGTGGCCATGGCCGGCTTTCGCAACGTGCTGGTGCACGGCTACGCCGACGTGGATCTGGCCATCGTCCGCGACGTCGTCGAGCATCGGTTGGGCGACCTCGAGGCCTTCGTCGCGGCGGTGCGGCGCCGCCTGCCGTCCGTGTCGGATCCCTGACGCGATGCGGGCGTCAGGACGCGCACGACCGACCCCGCACGTGAGGCCATTGCGGCGATCGCCAGCGAAAGGCCCGTCGGCATCGCTGTTGCTCTCTCCGTGGGCCATGCGGTGGCTGTCCATCCTGATTCCGCTGCTCGTCGCGTGCGGCTCCTCGTCGCCCGCGGAGCCGAGCGACACCGGCACGGATGCCGGCACCGACATCGCGGTCGACGCGCCGAGCGCGGCGCAACGCACGTTCGACGACCTCGTCGCGTACGCAGAGACCTACGCCATCGACAAGGGCATCCCCGGGCTCTCGATCGCGTTGGTGCTCGACGGCAAGCTGGCGTTCTCCACGGGCGTCGGCGTCAAGGCCGACGGCGGCACAGACCGCGTCGGCACGCACACGCGCTTCCGCGTGGCGTCGATGACCAAGATGATCGTCGCGACCGGCGCGATGCAGCTCGTCGAGCAGGGCAAGCTGTCGCTCGACGACACCCTCGAGAGCCGACTGCCCTGGATGAAGCTGCAGCCGGGGTTCGACGCGAAGACGGTGAAGCTCTCGCAGCTCCTGTCGCACACCGCGGGCTTCCCCGACGGCCTCGGCGTCACCTGCGACGTCGGCGCGGGCGCCCTCGAGAAGTACTACGCAGCCGACGGCCCGTACCCTCTGTGGTCCCCGCCCGGGCGGCTCTGGAACTACTCCAACCACCACTACGCGATGGCCGCTGGCATGATCGAGGCCGCGACCGGCAAGGTGTTCACCGATGTGCTCGCGACCAGCGTGCTCGGCCCGCTCGGGATGAGGGAGGCCACCTTCGAGCCGAAGCTCGCCGCGGCGGGTGACCACGTGCAAGGCCACCAGAAGGGCACCAAGCCGGGCGTGCTGCGCGCGGTCCCCATCGACCGCTGGGACTGCGCGTCGCTCCGCGCCGCGGGCGGCCTCTACGCCACGGCGGAGGACTACGCGCACCTCGCCGAGGTCTTCCTCGACGGCGGCGGCACCGTGCTCTCGAAGGCGTCGGTCGCCGCGATGACCGCGCCCCACGCGAACCTCGGCCAGGGGCCCGACACCAACTACGGGTTCGGTCTCTTCGGGTTCGACTGGAAGGGCCTCTCCGTGATCTCGCACGACGGTGGGTTGCCCGGCTTCCTCAGCACCGTCATGTGGGTGCCCGCGAAGAAGATGGCCGTCGTCGTGCTCGCCAACGCCGACGCGGCCTCGGTCGAGCCGGTCGCGTTGAGGGCGATCGACGCGTTCCTCTCGCCGACCGGCGAGGCCAAGACCTACCGCACCGATCCGTCGACCTGGACGCGCTACGCCGGTTCCTACGACGACCCGTTCGCGACCCTCGGCGCGACGAAGGTCACGCTGGCCGGAGGCAAGCTCGGGCTCGCGTACGGGCCGAGCGAGACCCCGGTCGACCTCGTGCAAGCCGCCGCCGACTCCTTCGTCGGTGACTTCGTGGCGCTCGGGACCAAGCTCGGGGTCACCTTCTTCGCCGACCCGAGCGGCGCGGTGGAGTACGTCGTCACACGTGTGGGCGTCGCCCGCCGCACGGCCGCGGGGTTCGCCACGGTGCCGTCCAAGAAGCTCGCGCGGATCGAGCTCGTGGGGCCGCCCTCGCCAGTCCCCCGCATGGACGCGCTGCTGCTCCACGACTGAGTGGCGGCCACGGGGTGGCAGCAACTGGCAGGAACACCGACTAGGGCGAGTTCGTGGGCTGGTGGGTCAGCGTCACGACGTCCTTCAGGCTCGGGCTGATCCAGACCTTGTTGTTCTTGTCGACGATCACCGCGCCCACACCGGGCTTGCCCGCGATGAGCGCCAGGCCCTTCTCGGGGCCGAGGATGAAGATGGCGTCGTCGTACTCGTCGGCGGTGAGGGCGTCCTTGGCGAACACCGTCACGCTGCGGCACGCGTCGGCCGGCTTGCCGGTGCGCGGGTCGAGGATGTGGTGGTAGCGCTTGCCGTCCTTGATCCAGTAGCGCTCGTAGTCGCCCGCGGTGCTGAACGCCGCGTCGGTGATGGCCGCGACGGCGAACCAGTCGCCCGCGGGGCCCCGGGGGTCGCGGATGCCGACGCGCCACGGATCCTGGCCCTTGCGGCCGCGTACCAGCAGATCGCCGCCGGCCTGGACCACGACGTCGGTGAAGCCGTTCTTGGCGAGCACGGCGGCTGCCCTGTCGACCGCGTAGCCCTTGGCGATGCCGCCGAGGTTGATCGCCATGCCCTTCTTGGGCAGCTGCACGGTCTTCTTGGCGCGGTCCAGCGCGACGAGCTTGCCGTTCACCAGCGGCAGCCGCGCGGCGATCGCGGCGTCGGTCGGGATCTCCTCGACGGCGTCCTGGTCGAAGCGCCAGAGGCCCTTGAGGCCGTAGAACGTGACGTCGAAGACGCCCTCGCTCGCGTCGTGGATGCCCCGCGCGCCCTCGAGGACGTCGAGGAGCTCGTCGGACACCACCACCGGATCGCCGCCAGCCGCGGCGTTGACGCGCGCCACCTCGGACGTGTCGTCCCAGGTGGTCATCATCTTCTCGAGGCGCTTGATCTCCGCGTGCGCGTCGTTCATCGCGGCGCGCGCGGTGGCCTCGGGGCGGTCGGTCCACACCTTGAGGTCGACCGCGGTGCCCATCGCCGTGTACGAGCCGGTGACCACGCGCCGGGGCGCGCTCGCCGAGGGGATCGGCTTGGTCGCGACCGGCGCCGGCTCCTCGCGGCGGGAGCACGAGAGCAGCGCTCCCCCGACGAACAGCGCGAGGACGGCGGCGCGCACGTCAGCCCCGCACGAGGCCGGCGATCCTGGCAGCGGCGTCGGTGAGGGGGACGAGCTCGAACGCCTTCGGGTCGGTGCCCGGCGCAGGGTTCCGCAGCTTGAGCTCGCAGGCCTGCTGGTCGAGGGTCTTCTTGCCGATGGTGACGCGGATCGGACAGCCGATGAGGTCGGCGTCCTTGAACTTCACGCCGGGGCGCTCGTCGCGGTCGTCCCAGAGCACGTCGACGCCCTGCGCCTCGAGCGCCGAAGCGAGCGCCTGACCGGCCGCGGTGGTGGCCTCGTCGTTGGCGAGCGTGCACAGGTAGACGTGGTAGGGCGCGATGGCCATCGGCCAGCGGATGCCGTCGGCGTCGTGGTGCTGCTCGACCGCCGAGGCGACCAGGCGCGAGACGCCGATGCCGTAGCAGCCCATCACGATCGGCTTCTCCGCCCCCTTCTCGTCGACGAAGTGGCACTTCATCTTGGACGAGTAGTGGGTGCCGAGGATGAAGATGTGGCCACCCTCGATGCCCTTGTAGGCCTTGAATCCGCCCTTGGTTCCGCACTTGGGGCAGTCGTCGCCCTCCGCGGCCTGGCGCAGATCGGCGATCACGGCCTGGTAGTCGCCGCGCGAGAAGTTCACGCCGGTGACGTGGTGGTCGGTCTCGTTGGCGCCGGTGACGGCGTCGACGATCACGGCGGCGTGGCGGTCGACGACGACCTTGCCGGCGAACCCTACCGGACCGGCGTAGCCGACCTTGGCGCTGGTGGCCTTCCACACGTCGGCCTCGCTCGCGAGGTGCACCTCGAGCGCGCCGAGCGCGTTCTGCAGCTTGATCTCGTTGACCTCGTGGTCGCCACGCACGCAGGCCATGACGACCTCGGTGGTCTTCTCGGCGCCGGGGCCGGCCTTGACCACGACGTAGAGCAGCGACTTCACGAACTGGTCGGCGCCCCGCTTCAAGAAGGCAGCGACGTCGGCGATGCCGCCCTTGCCCGGGGTGTGGACCTTGGTGATCGCCTCGAGCGTGGCGGGCGGCGCGGCGGCCACCGGCGCGGCGACCTCGGCGGCCTCGACGTTCGCGGCGTAGTCGCAGTGGGTGCACGCGACGATCGCGTCTTCACCGCTGTCGGCGAGGATCTGGAACTCGGCGCTGGTCTTGCCGCCGATGGCGCCGCTGTCCGCCTGGACGATGCGGAAGGTGAGCCCGAGGCGGGTGAAGATGCGCTTGTAGGCCTCGCGCATGGTCTCGTACGACGTGACCGCGCCGGCCTCGTCCACGTCGAAGGAGTAGGCGTCCTTCATGGTGAACTCGCGGCCGCGCATGATCCCGCCACGGGGCCTAGGCTCGTCGCGGAACTTGGTCTGGATCTGGTAGAGGTTGAGCGGCAGCTGGCGGTAGCTCTTGACCTCGCGCCGCACCATGTCGGTGATGATCTCCTCGTGCGTCGGGCCGAGGTGGTAGTCGCCCCCCTTGCGATCCTTGATGCGGAGCAGCACGTCGCCGTACAGGTCCCAGCGCCCCGTCTCGCGGAAGTAGTCCGCCGGGAGGAGGGCCGGCATCAGCACCTCCTGGGCGCCGGAGCGGTCCATCTCCTGCCTCACCACGTTCTCGATCTTGCGCAGGACGCGCAGACCGAGCGGGAGGAAATTGTAGATACCGGCGCCGACCTGGCGGACGAATCCCCCGCGCAGGAGCAGCTTGTGCGAGGCGTTGGTCGCGTCGGCCGGGGTCTCTTTGACGGTCGGGAGCAGACCTTTGGTGAAGCGCTGGATCATCGGGTGTGCCGCCCGGATAGCACCGCGGCAGTGTTTTTGCGACGATGGGAGGGATGGACCACCCCGGGCAGTCGAGCCTCGCGCGCGCGAGCGCCGTGGTCCTCGCGGAGCGCGACCTCGACGCCGCGCTCCCCGCGCTGTGTCAGGAGCTCGTGGGCGCGCTCTCGGTGACCGCGGGGGGCGTCTTCGTGTTCGAGGAGGGGGGCCTGCGTTCGCTCGCACTGGTCGGCTGGAACAGCACTCCCGCCCGCCTCGATCGGCCCGGCCTGCAGCTCCTGGTCGAGCAGGCTGGTGGCGTCGTGTTCCTGCCGACCTCCGGCGCCACGGGCATCGTCGCCGCCGCCCTGGACGATGGTGAAGCGCTGCGTGGCGTGGTCGCCGTCGCCGTCGCCCGCGCGCTCGGTGAAGAGGAGCGGGCGTTGCTCGTCGCCCTCGCTCGGCAGATCACGCTCGCCCTCGTGTTGGGGCAGCTGCGGGCCTCGGCGACCGACAAGCAGGCGCGCCTCGCCGCCGGCATCGCCCAGGAGATCAACAACCCGCTCTCCTACGTGTTGACCAACATCGACTGGGTCGAGCGCGACCTCGAGGAGCTGATCGAGCAGCTCGGCGCCCGCGGAGACCCCGACACCGCCGACCGCCTCGCCGAGTGCTTCTCCGTGCTGGCCGAGGCGCACCAGGGGGCCGACCGCGTGCGGGGCATCGTGCGGGATCTGCGCGTGCTCTCCGGCGTGGGCGACGCCGTGCCCGAGGTGGTCGACGTGCGCCAGGTGATCGCCTCGGCGATCGCCGTCGCCGAGCACGAGATCCACCGCCGGGCGGAGCTGATCCTCGACCTCGGAGAGGTGCCGCCCGTGCGGCTCGACGTCGGCCAGCTCGGCCAGGTGCTCGTGAACCTGCTCGTCAACGCGGCGCAGGCCGAGGGTGGCGAGCGCCACACCGTACGGGTGCGCACCAGCGTCGACGCCAAGGGCCGTGTGGCGATCGACGTCGAGGACACCGGGCGCGGCATCCCGCCCGAGATCCTCGCCCGCATCTTCGACCCGTTCTTCACCACCAAGCCGGTCGGCGAGGGCACGGGACTCGGGCTCGCGATCGGTCAGTCGCTGGTGCGCGGATTCGGCGGCGAGATCCTGGTCGACAGCGTGGTCGGGCACGGCTCCACCTTCTCGGTCCGGATCCCACCCGTGAGCGCCGAGGTGCGCGAGTCCACGCCGGCGCCCCTGCGCCGCACCCGTGTGCTCGTGGTCGACGACCAGCCGCAGATCGGTGTCGCGGTGCGGCGCGCGCTCGGCCGCGACCACGAGGTGGTGCACGTCGAGACGGCGCTGGCCGGCCTCGCCGAGCTCGAAGAGGGCGCCTTCGACGTGGTCCTCTGCGACCTCGTGCTCCCCGGCATGGGCGGCCTCGAGTTCCACGAGACCCTCACCCGCCGCTTGCCTGCGCTCGCCGGCCGCACGCTGTTCATCACCGGGGTCGAGCTCGCCCCCGACGTCGCCACGCGGGTCGCCGGCCGCGTCCTCCGCAAGCCGTTCAAGGTGCGCGACCTGCGCGCGATGGTGAGCCGGCTGACGCCCTGACTGCCGCGCTCACTCCTGGATCCCGTACTCCTTCAATCGCCGATAGAACGTGCGCCGGGGGATGCCGCAGATCTTCGCGGCCTGGAGACGGTTCCAGCCCGCGCGCTCGAGGGCCTCGAGGATGCGGTCCTTCTCGGTGCGCTTGAAGCTCTCGAGCGAGGCGGGCCGATCGTCCTCGCCGGACGACGGCGCGAGGCTCTCGGGACGGGAAGGGGGCGCCGAGCGGCTCGGCTCGGGGAACGCGAGATCCGAGCTCTCGATGAGGGCGCCCTCGCTGAGCACGAAGGCGTTGAGCAGGAGGTTCTCGAGCTGGCGCACGTTGCCGGGCCACGGATACCCCTGCAGCTTGCGCACCGCCTCGCGCGACAGCGCCTTCTTCTCGCGCCGGTAGTGGGCGGCGAACACGCCGAGGAAGTGGTCGGCGAGCAGCGGGATGTCCTCGGGGCGCTCGCGGAGCGAGGGCAGGCGCAGGACCACGACGTTGATGCGGTAGAACAGGTCTTCGCGGAACTCGCTGCGGGCGACCATCTCGTCGAGGTCGCGGTGGGTCGCGCAGATCACCCGCGCGTCGACGGGCTCCTCCTTGCTGCCGCCCACCGGGCGCACGGTCTTCTCCTGCAGCACGCGGAGCAGGCCCGCCTGCATCTTGAGCGGCATCTCCCCGATCTCGTCGAGCAGGATGGTGCCGCCCTCGGTCTCGCGGAACAGGCCCTTGCGCTCGCGGTCGGCGCCGGTGAACGCGCCGCGCACGTGGCCGAACAGCTCGCTCTCCAGGAGGTTCGCTGGGATCGCGCCGCAGTTCACGCCGAGGAACGGCCGCTTGGCGCGCGTGCTCCCGTTGTGGATCGCGCGGGCCACCACCTCCTTGCCGGTCCCGCTCTCGCCGGCGAGCAGCACGGGCACGTCGGCCTGGCGGATGCGATCGATGAGCGCGTAGAGCTTGCGCATCGGCGCGCTCGTGCCGACGAGGCCCTTGTAGCCGGCGTAGCCGGTGTGGCCGCGCAAGGCCTGCCGCGCGGCGCCCAGGTCCGCCTTGGCGCGCTCGAGCTGCTCGGTGCGCCGCGCGAGGGCGTCGTCGAGCCGCGCGCGGGCCTGCTCGAGCTCCTCGTTGGCCTTGGCGAGCTCGTCGGCGCGGCGGCGGTTCTCCTCGACCAGGCGCGCGTTCGCGATCGCTATGCCGACCTGATCGGCGAACGCGAGCAGCGTGGGGAGCTCGGTCTCCATGCCCTCGCGACCGGCGCGGGGGCCGCGGGTCTCGAGGTAGAGCACGCCGATCGGTCGCCGGTCGCCGCCGCGCACGCGTGGGATCGGCACGCACGCCACCGAGTGGATCGAGAGCGCGTGGATGCTCGCCGCACCGCCGAGGCGCGCGTCGGTGCGGGCGTTGTTGGTGACGATGGCCTCGCCGGTCTCGAGGACCCGCTCGGCGATCGACCGCGAGAACTGCACGGACGGGTCGTCCTTGCGCCGGTCGCGCGCGACCCTCGCCGAGAGCTCGCCAGGCTGGCTGTCGCCCTCGGTCGTCGCGCCCTCCTCTTCGCCAGCGAGCAGCACGAACCCGCGATCGGCACCGAGGAGGTCGAGCGCCTGATCGGTGACGCGCGCGAGCAAGCGCCCGAGATCGGCCTCGCACGCGAGGTCGCGATTGACCGCGAGGATCCGCGCGAGGCGATCCTCGGCGAGGCGGACGAACTGGGTCGACCCCCCCGAGATCGCGGTGGGTGGTCCGATGGTCCCCGACGCCATGGTGGGCCCCATGATGCCCGAAGGCGGCGTCAGCGGCGTCCCGCTGGCGGGTGCCATGGTGGCCCGCGTGTTGAGCTGGGTCACCTCGTGCACCTGCCGCAGCGCCCGGCGTCGCGGCTCGTCCCAGAACACCTCGCGCAGATCCCGCGAGAGCTTCTCGGCGATCTCCTCGAGCACGGCGGCGGCCTGGTCCGCGTCTCGGCGCGCGCGCGCGTGGCTGCCCTGGCTGCTGAGCACCCGGGCCCGCGCGGCGTACACCTGCCAGAGCCAGTCCTTGGCGTCCTTGGCCGCAGCGATCGCCTTGTCGAACGCGGCGAGCGCGCCCTGCTCGTCGCCACGGTGTGCCGCGACGAGGCCGCGGGCCAGGGTGAGCGGGGCGGCGAGCTCGCCCGCGCGCGCGCCGAGCTCGGCCTCGGCGGCGTCGAGGATGCGCTGCTCCTCGTCGATGCGCACGCTGCTCGCGCCCGTGGAGGACGGCGTGTCGCGCTGGCAGCGCAGGAGCACGCCGTCGATCTCGACCTCGGCGGCGTCCCCCGGGCGACCGATCGCGCGCCAGGCAGCCGCGGTCTCGGCGAACAGGCCCGAGGCCCGCTGCACGTCGCCGATGCGGCTCTCGAGCTCGGCGCGCACGCCGAGGAGCTGCGCCTGACCGACGGGCGTCATCTGCGCCTCCATCGCGGTCAGGTTCTTGAGGGTGGCGCCCACCCGGGCGTACCGTCCGAGACCCAGATCCACGACCGCGAGGTTCAGGAGGGCGCGCTCGACGGTGGAGTTGCGCTGGACCCGACGCCCGAGGTCGGCCGCGGCCTCGAACGCCGAGATCGCCTCCGCGAGGTCGCCCTCGGACCACGCGAGCGTGCCGAGGTTGAGGCGCGCGAGCGCGACGGCGGCCGCGTCGTTCGCGGCCTCCGCGGCGGTGATCGACGCGTCGTAGGCGGCGCGCGCGTCCCTGGCGCGCCCGGCGCGCTGGTGCGCCATCGCGAGCGACGCGAACGCCATGGCCTCGATGCGCTGCGCCCCCGCCTCGCGCGCGATCCGAGAGGCGTGGGTGAGATCCTCGACCGCGCCCGCGTCGTCGCGCTGGTACATCCGCGCCACGCCGCGCGCCTGATACGCCTCCGCCACCACCGCCCCGGACACCGCCGGGTCGCCCTCGAGGGCGAGCACGATCGCGGCCTGGGCGGCCACCTGGTCGTAGGCGGCCGCGCGGTTCTCGACCTTGGCCGCGAGGAGGGCGCGCTCGGCGAGCAGCCCGTGGTCCCCCGCCGGATCGACGCTGTCGAGCAGCGCACGCGCGCCGGCGAGGTCGGCCTTGCCGAGCGCGATCCAGCCGCGCAAGAGCGCGGTGCGGCCGTCGTCGGGCAGCCCCGCGAGCAGCGCCTCGGCCTCGGTCACCCGCGCCGCGTCGAGCAGCTCGCGCACCCGCTCCACGGTCACGGGCGCCTCGGGCAGCGGGGCACCCCCCGTGCGATCGATGTGCGCGACGATGACGTCGACCGACTCGGCGCGGACGATCGCGCGGTCGCCGATGGCCGCCACGATCGCGCGCAGCCGACCGGGCAGGCCGTCGCTCCGACCGACGACGCGACCGAGCACCGCCTCGGGCAACGAGGGCAGCGCGCGCCGGGCGATCTCGGCGAGCTCGCGCTCCTCGAGCGGCGGCACGGTGAACACCCGCACGCCCTCGCCCGGGCGCGCAGCGGTGCGGCGTACGACGATGCGCGCGCCGGCGCGACGCAGCTCGGCGAGCGCCTCCTCGGCGCCCTCGGGGTCGTGCACGACGAGCACGCCACCGTGCACCGCGAAAGAGGTGGCGCTGGCGGTGGTCGCGCCGATGGCGGTGGCGAGCTCGAGCGCGAGCGCGGTGCGGTCGAACGGCCCGCGGAGCCACGCGACCGGCCACCCGCCGAGCCCGAGCCGGAAGGCGAGCGCAGCGAGCACCGTGCGGCCGCCGACGCCGACCGGCCCGACCACCGAGAGCTCCTCGCCGGTGGCGATCCCGTCGAGCGCGTGCACGAGGTCGGCGAGCACGGACTCCACGCCGCGCACGGTCCAGATCCCGCGCGGCCCGCTGTGCTCGGCGGGGAACCCGCATGCGGCCGCGATCGACGCGCCGAGCTCGTCGACGCTCGGGTGGCGGACGCTCGGGTCCCGCGCGGTCGCTCGTCGCTCGATCTCGCGCAGCGCGACGACCATGGAGCGCTCGCCGCCGGTGCAGGCGTCGAGGACGTCGCGCAGGCTCGCGCCGAGCGCGAACACCTCTCCCCGGACGGTGAGCGGCTCGCCCTCGAACAGCTCGGGCGCGGCGAAGCGCGGCGTGAGACCCTCGACGCGGGCGCCGCGCGGACCCCACGTGGTCGCGAGCCCGAGGTCGACCAGCGTGGCGGTGCCGTCGGGCCGCACGATCACGTTGGCGGGCTTGATGTCGCCGTGCAGCAGGCCTGCGCGGTGCAGCAGAGTGAGCTGGCTCGCGGCGCCGAGCAGCGCGCGCGTCGCGACGAGGAGCCCGCCGCCGCGGTCGAGCAGCGACTGCAGGCTCGCGCCCTCGACGAGCTCGCGCACGAGGAACGGTCGACCGTCGGCGAGGCGCCCGAAGCGCTCCACGCCCGGCAGCAGGTTGCCGGTGCTGGTGGAGAGGTCGAGGAGGGTCGTGGCCTCGCGCACGAGCGCCGCGACCTCCTGCGGATCGGAGGCGCCGGGGGGCAGGGCCTTGAGGGCGAGCGTGCGGCCGTCGAGCCGATCGCGCACGGCCCACACCTCGCCGCCACCGCCGGCGCCGAGCCGACGGATCGGCTCGTAGCGGGCAGGCAGCGCCTTGCCCGTGCCGACCGCCGAGGTGCCGGTGCCGACCGCCGGCGCCGGCTCGCTCGCCCCGCCCGACGCCGTCATCGAGGGGCTCAGAACCCGTAGTTGGCTGCGACGCCGAAGAAGAAGCCCATGAAGAGGTCGTACCCGAGGTCGACGCGGCCCACGAACTGCTTCACCGGCTTGAAGCGGAAGCCGAGCGCGGGCCCGAAGCGCGCATAGAGGTTCGGCTTGCTACCGCCATTGAACCAGGACGACTCCTTGTACCAGTTCTTGGTGTCGTTCGGGTTGGCCGGGTCGCCCGGGTAGTGGGTGTTGCTGTTGTCGCAGTAGTAGCTGCCCGCCTGCGGCCCCGAGCAGGGCTCGAGGTTCTTCGGGTCGGTCTCGCCGGGCCGTCCGTCCTTGCTCTTGGCCTGCACGCGCGCGAGGTCGCCCATCACGACCGAGAGGCCGACGGTCATGCCGTACTCGAACGACACGTACTTGCTGAACGGCGTGCTCCACATGAAGTCGACGACCGCGTTGATCATCTTGAGGTCGGACTTCACGAGCTCCCAGGCGTTCGGGTCCTCGTTCTTGCCCTTGAACCCGAACGGCTCCGAGGTGGAGACGTCGGCGTAGGTCAGCGCGAAGCGGGTCTCGAAGCCCTCCTTGCGCATGCCGCCCTCGATGCCGGTCTGCCAGACGCCGACCGTGGTGGGGCCGCCCGCGACGAACAGCGACAGCAGGTATTTCGGGAGGATCGCGTACTGGTAGCGCGCGCCGAGGAAGTAGTAGGTCTTCGACGGGTCCTCGGTCGGGTCGTTCGGCGGGAGCTCGGGCTTGGCCGGCTCCTCGGCCGCCGCGGCCTTCTTCTTCTTCTTGGGCTTGTCGTCGTCGTCGTCGTCGTCCTTGTCGCCCTTCTTGCCGTCGTCCTTCTTGCCGTCGTCCTTCTTGTCGGCGGCGTCGCCCTTGTCGTCCTTCTTCTCGGCCTTCTTGTCGTCGGCGAGCACGGGCCCGGCGAGCAGGGTGAGGGCGAGCACGGAGGCGAACGGCAGGCCGAACGGGCGAAGGCGAAGCATGAAGCACCTCTTGAGGAGTCGGTGAGGAAGACCCGCGGCGAGCCTACACCACAACCCGGGTGCCTCGGAACAGGCTGGATCGACCTCCGGCCGCCACGGGGGCCGGATCAGTCGTCGTCGGCTTCGCCGGCCCGCTTCGGGCCGTCGCCGAGGCCGGCCGCGTGGAGCAGCTCGGCCTGGCGGTAGGACTGGAGGGCGGACACGATCTCGTCGAGGTCGCCGGCGACGATGCGCTCGAGCTTGTTGAGGGTGAGCTTGATGCGGTGGTCGGTGACGCGGTTCTGCGGGTAGTTGTAGGTGCGGACCTTCATCGACCGCTCGCCGGTGCTGACCATGCCGCGCCGCTCGGCCGCGGTGGCCGCGTCCTGCTTCTCGCGCTCGATGTCGAACAATCGGGAGCGCAGCACCTTGAGGGCCTTCGCCTTGTTCTTGATCTGCGAGCGCTCGTCCTGGCACTTGACGATGATCCCGCTCGGTTTGTGCAGGATCTGGACGGCGCTGTTGGTGGTGTTCACGCCCTGACCGCCGGGCCCGCCCGACGCGGCGATGCTGATCTCGAGGTCCTTCGCCTCGTCGATGTGGACGTCGACCTCCTCGGCTTCGGGCAGCACGGCCACGGTGGCGGTGGAGGTGTGGATGCGGCCCTGGGCCTCGGTCGCCGGCACGCGCTGGACGCGATGGACGCCGCCCTCGAAGCGCAGCGCCGAGTAGACGCCGGGCTGGCCCTGGCGGCCGCTCACCATGGCGACGACCTCCTTGTAGCCGCCGGCCGAGGCCTCGCTGAGGCTCATGACCTCGAGCTTCCAGCCCCGGTTCTCGGCGTATTTTGCGTACATCTTGAAGAGGTCGGCCGCGAACAGGCACGCCTCCTCACCGCCCTCGCCACCACGGATCTCGAGGATGACGTTCTTGTCGTCGTTCGGGTCGCGCGGCAGCAGGAGGAGCTGGATGTCGGCCTCGAGGGTGGTCTGCTCGGCGTGCAGCTCGGGCAGCTCCATCTGGGCGAGCTCGCGAAGCTCCGGGTCCTGCAGCGCGGCCTCGTCGTCGGCGATCTTCTTCTCGAGCTCGAGGAGGCGCTGGTAGGCCGCGGTGATCGGCTCGAGCTCGCTGCGCTCCTTGGAGAGGCGCTGGAACTGCTGGCGATCGGCGACGATCTCCGCGCGGCAGAGCATGTCTTCGAGCTCGCGATAGCGGCGGGCGAGCGAGGCGAGCTTGTCGAGCGGGAGCATCGGCGGGCCGGCGTCCTAGCATGGCCGCGGTCAGGGCCGCGGGTGGGCCTCGAAGAAGGCCCAGATCGACCGCGGGAGCGCGGCCGGGTCGAAGTCCTTGGGGATGTGGCTGCCGCCCTCGATCGAGAACAGCTCGACGTCCGCACCACCCTTGCACGAGGGAAAGCGCAGCACCTTGGTCTCGGCGCCGGCCAGCGAGCGCTCGAGGTCGACGGCGGTCGCCTCGATCGGGCTCGCCGCGCAGCCGTTCAGCGCGGCGAACGTGTCGACGATCTTGCGCGCGCTCGGGGTCGAGAACCCGCCCACGCTGATCGCGCCCCCGGCGTAGGGCACCGTCTCGTCGAGGGTGCCGTGCATGTGGCGGAAGGCGATCGGGGTCTTCGGCTTGCAGGCCGTGGCCGGGTCGGACCAGAACGGCCCGGCGAGGTCGACGACGGCGGCGAACTTCTCCGGGACGTCGCACGCGAGCCGCATCGACATCGCCCCGCCGTTGGAGTGCCCGAGCAGGTACACGCGCTTGCGGTCGATCGCGTAGTAGGTGGCGATCTCGTCGACGAGCCCGGTGACGTACTTCACGTCGTCGGGCTTCTTGCCGTCGAAATCGCAGCAGGTGTCGACCGCGTTCCAGAACCGGTTCTTCTTCGAGTCCACGGTGCCGTCGGGCGCGACGAGGAAGAAGTTCTTCTCGTCGGCGAGCGTGCTCAGGCCGAAGTAGGCGTTCTGGAGGAAGCCCCCGGCGCCGTACCCGTGCAGCACGACGACCAGCGGCGCGGGCTTCTTCGGGTCGTAGCCGTTCGGCACACGGAACACGCTCACCGGCCGGTCGCCGCCGAACTGGTCGGGCGGGACGAGCGCGTCGGTCGCGGCCTCGGTCGCGCCGTCCCCACCCGTGTCCGGGGTCACGGTCGCCGATCCGCCGCAGCCCACCGCGAGGGCGACGAGGAGTGACCAACCCGGAGCGGAGGACCGGGAGCGACCAAGGCCACTCGAGCCAGAGGGGAAGTTGCCGCGGTGCATCCAGGCAATCTGCTTGCGGCGCTGGTGGGTGGCAAGTAACGCCGAGCCTGCTACCCGGACCTACCCAGCGTCCGAGGTGAAGGAATGAACCTGGTGAGCGCTGCCCCCCGCGAGCTGAGCGTTGCTGCCCTGTGCAAGCGGGGGGAGCTGCCGCGCGCTGCCGCCACCCTGTTCGCCTCCCACGGCACCGAGGTGTTCGCCTTCCTCGAGGCCTTCCTCGACGAGCACACCGCGCGAACCTTGTTCGGTGAGGTGCAGGAGCGCGCGATGGCCGAGCTGCTCGAGCTCGACCACGACAAGCTCAACCTACGCACCTGGCTGTTCGGCCTCGCGCGCCGCGCGCACCTCGCCCACGTCCAGGCGCTCGAGGCCCAGCCGCACTCGCAGCCGGTGGTGTCTTCGCAGCCGCGCAGCGGCCCGCGCACCAAGGCGGGCTTCGACGCGCTCGCCGTCGACGACAAGCACCTCCTGGTCCTCTGCCTCGATCGCGGCCTGCGCTTCGACGAGATCGCCGAGATCCTCTACGGCGCGACCGACGACGACGCGCGTCGCAAGCGCTGGGCCGAGGCGCTGCAGGCGCGCTGCACCGAGCTCCAGGCCACCCTCGCGACCTAGGCGGCGCGGAGCTCCGGGGTCTCGAGGAGCGCTTCGTAGCTCGGGAACGCGAGCACCTCGGAATCGCTCGTGGGCTTCTTGGTCTCGGGGCCCACCTTCTCGCGCCACAGCGTCGCGCGCATGGAGGCGAGGGCGATCTCCAGCTGGGCGTCGTCGGGCTCGATGGTGGTGATCTTCTGCACGAGGAACCCCGGCCAGAGGAGCGCGCGCAGCGGGCCGGTGAGGCAGTAGCGCGCGGTGAAGCGCTGGATCTCGAAGGTGATGCCCGCGAGCACGGGCAGGAACGGCAGCTTCATCAAGAAGAAGGTGATCTGCTCGACCGCCTTGCTGCTGCCGAAGCGCGGCATGAGCGGGCCGAGGGCGGTCCAGATGGCGATGCTCACGAGCACCGTCATGATGAGGAACGTGGTGCCGCACCGCGGGTGCAGCGTGGTCTGCTTCTTGGCGTTGGCGACCACGAGCTCCTGACGCGCCTCGTAGGTGCTGATCGTCTTGTGCTCGGCGCCGTGATACTGGAACACGCGGTAGATCTCGGGCACCCGGCGGATCATCGCGAGGTAGCCGAGCACCACGATGAGCTTGAACGCGCCCGTGAGCAGCTGGAACTTCGCGCTGCGCACGTCGAGCTGCATCTTGAACAGCGTGGAGGTGCCCCAGGCGAGCAGCTGGGGGAGCGCCACCATGAAGACCACCATCACGATGGTCATCAGCGCCATCGTGTTGGGCTGACGGCCCTCTTCTTCGCCGGAGCTCGATCCGCTGGGCTCGCCGTCGGCGCGGCCGAACACCTGCGCGAGCACGAGACCGAACGCGGAGAACACGCTGAGCGGCGCGGCCTTCTTGGCGGTGCTCTTCGCGTCCTTGGGCTTGGCCTCGGCCTGCTCGGCGGCCTCCATGTCCTTCTCGAACAGCTCGGCGGAGAACCGAAGCGCCTCGCTCCCGAGGCGGAGCGACTCGACGAGGGTGGCCATGCCGCGCAGGAACGGGATCTTCGACCAGGACGAGGCCTTGAGCTCGAAGGGGCGCTCCTTCATCGAGATCGAGCCGTCGGCGCGGCGCACCGCGATCGCGAAGGAGTGGGGAGAGCGCATCATGACGCCCTCGAGCACGGCCTGGCCGCCGATGTAGGGCCGGTTCTCTTCTTCGCTCATCCGCGGAAACCTAGCGTGGAGAGGGGGAACGGGCGAGGGAGGTGCACGGCGGTGAGATGCCGAGGCGGCGTGGGGGGCTTCTCGTGGGGCAAAAGAGCCTCCCCCGGGCTGAAGCCCGGGGCACCGACGCACCGCAAGCCCGGGGCCTGGAACCCCGGGCTCCACGCTCCGAATCACTGGCTGGAGGTCTCGTCGCCGTGGAGCAGCGGTTTGGTCCGTCAGCCACAAAAAGCGCCGAGCCCGGGGTTTCATGCCCCGGGCTTCAGCCTTTGTCGGTGCCCCGGGCTTCAGCCCGGGGGCCCCTGGAACTCCGAAGAGCCCCGCAGCGAAGCTCAGCCCTCGGCGACCGGCTCGGCGGCGGGCGCCTCGGCGGCGGCAGCGGCCGGAGCGGCCTTCTTCTCCTTGGCCTTCTTGGGCAGCTTCTGGCCCTGGGCGGCGGGATCCTTGCCCGGCTTGACCACGGCCTTGCCCTCGCCGAACTTCTTGCGGAAGCGGTCGACGCGGCCGGCGGTGTCCATCAGCTTCTGCTTGCCGGTGTAGAACGGGTGGCACTGGCCGCAGACGTCGACGCTGAAGTCGCCGCGGGTGCTGCGGGTCGGGTACGAGACGCCGCACGCGCAGGTGATGGTGCAGGCGGGGTAATACGGGTGGACTTGGCGCATGGAGGACTCCGGATCCCGTGGGATTTCCCGAGGTCGGTACCGACGGCACGCGGCGGTGCGAGGGTTGCCGAGGATAGGGAACGGGGGTCGAGGAGCTTAGTGGCGAGCCACGGACTTGTCGAGCGGGGGCCTTCCGGGTACCGACCGCGACCATGATTCCCCGCTACACGCCCGCCGACATGGACGCGTTGTGGAGCCCGGCGCGCCGCTTCGCCATCTGGCTCGAGGTCGAGCTCGCCGCCTGCGTGGCCATGGAGAAGGCCGGCCTCGTGCCGGCCGGCACCGCCGACGAGATCCGCAAGAAGGGGGTCACCATCGACCCCGCGCGCATCGACGAGATCGAGCGCACGGTGAAGCACGACGTCATCGCCTTCCTCACCCACGTCGAGGAGCAGGTCGGCCCGCCCGCGCGCTGGTTGCACCGCGGGATGACCTCGAGCGACGTGCTCGACAGCGCCCTCGCGATCCAGCTGCGCGACGCCGTCGACGCCATGCTGCCGCGCCTCGATCGACTGCTCGCCGCCTTGCAGACACGCGCCCGCGAGCACGCGCACACCCCGATGATCGGGCGCTCGCACGGCATCCACGCCGAGCCGATCACCTTCGGGATCGCGCTCGCCGGGCACTACGCCGAGATGGCCCGTGGGCGGCGCCGGCTCGTCACCGCGCGCGCCGAGATCGCCGTCGGCAAGATCGCCGGCGCGGTCGGCACCTACGCGCACCTCACGCCGGAGATCGAGGCCGAGGCGCTCGCGGGGCTCGGCCTCGAGCCCGAGTCGGTCGCCACGCAGGTCGTCGCGCGCGACCGGCACGCCGCCTATTTCACGGCGCTCGCCACGGTCGCCGCGGGCATCGAGCGGCTCGCCACCAACGTGCGCCACTGGCAGCGCAACGAGGTCGGCGAGGCCGAGGAGGCGTTCACGCGCGGGCAGAAGGGCTCGAGCGCGATGCCCCACAAGCGCAACCCGATCCTCAGCGAGAACCTCTGCGGCCTCGCCCGCATCGTGCGCGCGGCGTGCATCCCCGCCCTCGAGGACGTCGCGCTGTGGCACGAGCGGGACATCTCGCACTCCTCGGTCGAGCGCATGATCGGCCCCGACGCCACGACCACCCTCGCGTTCATGCTCGAGCGCGCGGCGGGCCTCGTCGAGGGGCTCGTGGTCTACCCCGAGAACCTGAAGAAGAACCTCGATCGCACCGGCGGTCTCTTCTTCTCGGAGGGCGTGCTCCTCGCGCTGGTGGAGACCGGCGCGCCGCGGCAAGAGGCCTACTACTGGGTGCAGCGCAACGCGATGAAGGCCTTGCACGAGGGCGCCTCGTTCGAGCGGTCGCTCGCCGAGGACCCGGACGTGGCCGCGCGACTCACCCCCGAGCAGGTGCGTCACTGCTTCGACCTGTCGCACGTCCTTCGCCACGTCGACGCGATCCTCGACCGCGCTTTGCGCTAGAGTCTGCGCGGTGGAACGGAGCGCGATCCTCGAGCTGGGGCGCAAGGAGCTGGGCGAGCTCCTCGCCAAGGGGCACGCCATCGACGCGGCCGCGCTCGACGACACCGAGTACCGCGGCATCAGCCTCGGGTTGCCCAACGTGATCGAGCGCCTCTCCTGGAAGACCTTCCAGAAGACCTTCCACCGCGACCCGGCCACGGGCGCGCTCCGAGGGTGGAACGTGCGCATCGAGCAGCGGGGGCTCGATGCGCCGAGCGTGCCGCTGCGCCGCAAGGACGGCCTGCCCCACACGTTCGGGCACTACCGCGTGGTGCCGCTCGGTCGCACGCCGCAGCCGTGCGGGCCCGGCCTCCTCATCCACTACGGCCTCGGCGGCAACGGTCGGCTCGATCCGATGAGCCGGCTGCGCGACCCGATCGTCGCGCTCGAAGCGGGCAGCGTCGAGCGGCTCCTCGGTTGGACCTACGTCGACCTCGGCCCGCGCCAGGTGGGCACACCGAGCTACTTCCTACTCGAGCGCGAGGGCAAGCTGTCGCACGTGGCCCACCCGCAGCGGTGAGCGCGCGGCCTCTAGCGCACGAACACGAACACGATGCCCGACGTGATCAATCCGATCAACGAGAGCACCAGCATGTCGCGGTACAGTCCCGGGTACGGCACGCGACGAGGATGACGAAGGCGCCCGCCGCCGTCACCCCCCGAACGGTGGGCTTGACACTTCTTCACGCCGGCTTCACGGAACCGCTGCGCCAGGCTTGATTTCCAGGCCTGTCCGGAGTGAAACCCACCATGCGCCCCCGGACCTTGATCGCGATCAGTGTGCTCGCTCTCGCGGCGCCGGGGGGCTGCAAGAGGACCGACGACTCGGCCGTCTCCGCCGACGAGGAAGAGAAGCCCAAGAAGAAGAAGAAGAGCACGGACGAGGCGTGGACCCAGGGAGGGCCCATCCCGGTCAAGAGCACCGATCCGCAGATCGGCTCCCGCACCGCCCTCGTGACCATCGTCGTCTTCTCCGATCTGCAGTGTCCGTTCTGCAAGCGGCTCGACGGCACCTTCGCCGCCCTGCGCACCAAGTACGGCGACAAGCTCCGCATCGTCTGGCACGACTTCCCGCTCGACTTCCACAAGGAGGCGCAGGCCACCGCCGAGGCCGCGCAGATGGTGTTCCTGGCCAAGGGCAGCGAGGCGCACGCCAAGTTCGTCCAGAAGGTGTTCGCCAACCAGACGAGCCTGACCGACGAGAACCGCGAGAAGTGGATGGCCGAGCTCGGCGTCGACGAGGTCACCGCCGAGCTCCGGCGCCGCGCCAAGGAGCGGGTCCTCGCCGACGTCGAGCTCGGCAAGAAGCTCGGCGTGACCGGCACGCCGAACAGCTTCGTCGACGGCAAGGAAGTCTCCGGCGCGCAGGGCGAGGCCTCGTTCGCCTCGGTGATCGACGCCCACCTGGAGGCGGCGGCGGAGCTCACCGTCGCGCCCGACAAGATCTACGAGAAGCTGTGCGAGAAGTTCTTCACGACCAAGAAGTCCGTGAGCGCGGCCGCCGAAGACGAGACCGTCTACAAGGTCGGCCTGGTCGGCGCGCCGCTCGAAGGCCCCAAGGACGCCCTGGTCACGGTCGTCACCTTCGGCGACTACCAGTGCCCGTTCTGCAAGCGGCTCGACGACGCGCTGGTGCTGCTGCGCAAGGACTTCCCCACCAAGGTGCGCCTCGCGTTCCGGCACGAGCCGCTCGCGTTCCACAAGCGCGCGCTGCCGGCCGCCCACTTCGCCGTGGAGGCCTTCATGCAGAAGGGGGCGCCCACGTTCTTCGTCGTGCACCACGCCCTCTTCGCCGCCTCGCCCCACCTCGACGACCCGGACCTCGAGGCGATCGCCAAGGCCAACGGCCTCGACGCACCCAAGGCGATGGCGGCGGTGGCCACCAACAAGTGGACCACCGAGCTCGGTCGCGACCACGCGATGGGCACGCTGCTGTCGGTGACCGGCACGCCGTGCTCGTTCGTGAACGGGCGCAAGCTGGTCGGGGCGCAGCCCTACCCGAAGCTCAAGTCGTTCGTCGAGGAGCGCCTCACCGAGGCCGAGAAGCTCGTGAAGGACGGCGTCGCACCGGACAAGGTCTACGAAGAGATCATGAAGACCGCGAAGTAGCGCCCCCATGGGCGCGTGACCCGGCCGCAGGCCGGAAGACTAGAGCGTGAGCCCCACCTCGGCGGTGAGCGTCCACGCGTGGTCCTTCTTGATCAGCGAGAAGCTGCGACCGAGACGCACGAGCGGCCCCACCGAGAGGCGGGAGCGCGGGGCCGTGGTGGAGGCGATGTGCGCCGTGACGTCGACGTCGAGCCGGCCCTCGGGGCCACGGTCGGCGATCCAGAACGAACCCACGCCGACGCCGCCGAGGAGCCGCAGAGTGGTCTCCGGGGTCAGCGCGATCCGCAAGCCGAAGTAGGGCGAGAGCGTCGCGAAGAGGGTCCGATCGGCGGTCGGGCGCGGGTGGTAGCCGCCGCGCCCGCGGATGCCGAGCTCCCAGGTGGAGCCGAGGAGCGCCACGCCGAGCCCCGCGCCGAGGCCCGCTTGCCAGGGGATGGTGTCGCGTGGCGACATGAACGAGCCCCCGAACTGGAACGACCACAGCACGTCCTGATCGCGCTTGTCCGCGCCCGACCCCGAGCCCGTCGCCGACACGTAGTGTCCGCAGCCCGGGGCGGCCTGCTGGCCGAGGTGGAGGTTCTTGCCGCGTTCGACGCACCCCTGCTGGTGATCGGCGTAGTCGGCGAGGAGGGCGAGAGCCACCCCTCGGGGTAGCACTGGAGTCCACGAAGGGCGCAGGTGGCGTGGCGCCGCCGAGACTACGTCGTGCGCACTCGACGCAACACACCGAGCGCCGCGAGGGCGAGGGCGGCGAGCGTCCAGGAGCCCGTCGCGCGTCGCGCGAACGTGGCCCCACACCCGTAGTCGGGCTCGCCGAGCGCGGTGCCCGCCGACGTGCTGTTGGGGTCTCCGCCGCGTCGCAGCGCCTCGATGTCGGTGGTGCCGCGACCCCTGCTGCTGTCGATGCGATCGCGCTCGAGGGCGGCGAGGGCGGTGACGAGGCTGGGCTCGTCGTAGGCCTCGAGGCCCCGCTCGCGCATGTTCTTGCCGAACGGGGTGTTCACCGTGCCGAGCCCCGTGATGCCGTCGACGTGACAGATGCGGCACGCCGGCGGCGCGGTGGCCGAGAGCTGCCGCTGGATCGCCCCCGGGAAGTTCGGGGTCGCGTGGGCGCCGCCGGCGACCAGCGTCGTCGCGAGCAACGTGGGGAGGAGGAGCGCGCGCATGGTCACAGGTACAGGTGGAGCTGCCCGAGCAGCGTGGTGGCACGGACGGTCGGACCACCGCCCTGACCAGGGAACACCTGGAACACGCCGTCGATCCGCAGGTCGGCGTGGGGCGCGAAGAACCAGACACACGAGAGCCACTCCCCGAACGCGGTGCCGCTGCCGAGCGGCAACTTGCGCGCCTCGCCGGTGAGCACGAGGTGCACGCCCTCGACGGCCTCGAGGTCGGTCGAGAGCATGGAGACCCAGCCCTTGCCGAGGTCGACGCCGTCGACCTTCTGCAGGAGCGCGTCGAGCTCGGCGAGGAACACGAGCTGCTTGCGCGGCGAGAGGCGCGCGAACACGCCGTAGCCCTGGCGCGTCGACTCCTTGCCGACCTGCACGTCGACGGCCGAGTGGAGCAGGAGCCCGCTGACGCCCAGCGTGGCGTGCTTGCCGAAGGCGCGCTCGTAGTAGCCCACGACGCCCTGCTCTCGATACACGTCGGGGGAGAGCTGGAGGTTGCCGACGACCGCCATGACCTCGGCCCGATCGAGGCCCGCGGCGTAGGCGATCGCCACCCCGTGCTGCTGGCCCTCGTTGATGTCGGTGCGCAGCGCGCTGCGGATCCACAGCGTGTGCTCGTTGTTGCGCAGACCGTAGGGCAGGTTCATGCGGCCGGCGCGGATCAGCCACGCGCGGTCCTCGCCGAGGTCGACGCCGATCCAGTGCTCGCGCGACACGAGGTTGTCCTGGTCGCGCTTGGTCACCCGCGTGGGGCGACCTCCCTCGTGGAGGAAGCCGAGGCTCCCGGACAGGCGCAGGCGGCCGACGGTGAGCTGCGCGCGCAGGTCGGCCTGCATCTGCAGGAACCGCGGGTCCGGTTGCTGGGGGGCGTTGGCGATGTGCTGCACGAGGAGGCCGTTGCGGAAGCTCCCCCCGAGCAAGAGGCCCTCGGGCGCGTCGAGCCCGAAGAGCAGCTTGCCGAGCGCGGGCCGCGCCGGAGCGCCGTAGTGGGTGCGCAGGACCTGCTCGCCGCGCGTGCGACCGAACGGGGTGAGCAGGCCCGAGCCCGAGGGGTCGGCGTGACAGTTGCCGCACTGGGTGGAGCCGTGCCGCAGCATCCACGGGTACGCGGCCGCGCGCCCTGGGAACAGCAAGATGCACGCCGCCACGACGAGCGCAGCGACCACCACACGCAGCTCAGTACGAGAAGACAAGGGTCACCTGCAAGCGCGAGAGCGCGTCGGTCGCGCCGCTGGCGTCGCCGCCCACGGCCGAGGAGGGGCCTTCGTAACGGGAGCCGTATCGCGTGTGCCCGACGAGCGCGCGTGCCTCGAGCGTGGGGGTCAGGGGGACCGCGACCCCGAACGTGCCCTCGAAGCCGAACGCACGCGCCTTCGCCCAGCGCTCGCTGACGCCGCCGAGGCGGGTGACGGGCAACGCGGCGCCGGAAGCGACGAGCGCGAGGGGGCCGAGCGGCACCCGGAGCGCCAGCCCAACACGCAACCCGAAGTAGCGGGCGGCTGGCAGCGTGGTGTCGCCGTCGGCGAAGTCGAAGTGCTCGCGCTGGACGCCGAGGCCGAGGGCCACGGTGGTGTCCCCGAGCGCCAGCCGGAGCGCGGCGGCGGCTTCGAGGTGGGTCCAGATCGACGGGATGCTGCGGCCGCGGTCGGTGTCCGAGTAGAGCCCGGTGGTCGTGTGGTAGCCGAACCCGACGCCGAGGCGGAGGTTCGGCGCGAGCGCGAGCGGGTAGGCCTCGGCGCGCAGCGCGACCCCGAACGCGCCCGTGGCCTCGTAGTCGCGCAGGGTCGCGGCGCTCGGGTCCGTGAAGCTGAAGCGCCGGGCGCCGAGCAGCGGCCCGAGCTCGACGATCACGTTGGCCGGCTCGGCGCGCGCGACCCCCCCGAGCAGGAGGCTTGCTGCCATTCCTGCCACTGCTGCCATTCGTGCCATGCTCATGGGCGGAGGAAGGCGGGGCGAGCCTTGAAGGCGAGGGCGGCGGAGACCAGCGAGCAAGTGCCCTCGTTCTCGTCGTAGCCGAGATCGGCGGCGGCCTTCCCGATGAACTTGATCTGCGGGATCAGGTCGGCGAGGCCCGCGCCGTCCTTCACGCCCTCGGCGATCTCGTCCAGCGAGACGCCGCCGCCGAGCAGGCCGTCGAGGTTGCCCTCCTCGTCGATGGTGAACCTGATGATCGCGTCGCGGATGTAGACCATGAAGCTCACGTCGAAGATGGCGATGGGGATGCGCAGCGGGAACGGGCCGATGGTGAACACGCGCTTGTCGATCCGCCCGCCCGTGGCCTTGCTGATCTGCTGGCCCTGCTTGCGAGGATCGAAGGTCTGGAACGCCTCGACCACGCCGTCGGTCCCGAGCGTGGGCTTGCCCTCGGCGAGCTTCACGTCGAGGTCGACGCACTGGTCCTGGTCCTGGCTCTGCACGTTCTTGAGATCGAACACGATGAGCAGGCGGCCGTCGTTGATCGCCCCCTGGATGATGCCGTCGATCGCGTTGCCGACCCGCTTCTCGATGTCGGGCACCAGGAGCGCGAGCTGGTTGTCGATGCCCTGCTCGCCGGTGGGCGACACGAGGTCGGTCTTGCCGCAGCCGAGCGACTCGGGCTTGAGGGTGACGCGGTGGTCGAGGTCGAAGCCCGCGGCCACGCCCTTCGGGTTCTCGCGGGTGAAGCCGAGCGCCGTGATCACGTAGGCCTGCGACGGGCCGGGCTCGCAGGTGGGCTCCACGGTCGCGGCGCACCCGAACGACGCGGCGACCCCGAGGCCGAGAAGCAGAGCGAAGAGGCGGCGCACCTCAGGCGAGCCTCAGGGTGGAGATCTCGGTGTTCACCTTGTCGTCGCCCCAGCTCGGGAGATCGTCGAGGCCCATCGCGCGGGCCAGGGTGAGGGCCGCGTAGGAGGTGCTCTGGCTCTTGGCTTGCCCGTCGTAGTGGACGCCGGTCCGGAGCGTGCCGTTGCCCGAGCCGGCGATCACGATCGGATACTGGTCGAGCGTGTGCTGTCGACCGAGGTTGCAGTCCGTGGTGCCGAGCAGCGCGCAGTGGTCGAGGACCGTGCCCTCCCCCTCGGGGATCGCGTCGAGCGCGCCGATCAGATAGGAGAACTCGGCCATGATCTGCAGGAGGATCGCGGCGACCTGCGGCTGAGGGCTCGGCTCGTCGTGGGTCAGCTGGTGGTGGCCCGAGGCGGCGCCGGGGAACAGCGTGTTGTTGACCGGCTGCGAGAACCAGAAGCTGAACACGCGGGTCTGGTCGCACGCCACGGCCATCGCCGTGAGGTCGGCCATCACGCGCGAGATCTCGGACATGGGCGGGCGGCCGCCCACGCTCGGGTAGTCGGCCTTCGGCGGCGCCGGAGGCTTGCACCCGAGGATGGCGGGCGGGGTCTCCTGCAGCTTCTTGATCCGCAGCTCGAGCGCCCGGATCCCGGTGAGGTGTTCGTCGAGGCGCGCGCGGTCCGACGCGCCGAGCACGGTCTGCAGCGACGCGGTCTCGCTCGTCACCGCGTCGAGGACGCTCTTGCGCAGCGCGAGGGTGGGGTTCTCCTTGGGCGTGCTGCCCGGTGGGACGAACTCGGGGCCGAACACCCGCTGGAACAGCGCCGCGGGAGAGGTCTCCGCGGGGTTGAGGGCGCCAGGGCCGGAGTACGAGAGCCCCGTGATCCCGGGCTGCACGCCGACCTCGAGCGAGCGGAACCGCGACTCCCCACCGATCTTCTCGGCGATCTGCTGGTCGAGGGTGGCTGCCGCGAAGGCGCTCGCGTCGCTCGGCAGGGGCTTGCTCCCCGAGAAGAACCCGATCGGCCCGGAGAGGTGCGGCACCGCGTTGGGGATCGGCACCTTGAGCCCGCTCACCACCGAGACCTTCTTCTTGTGCGGCGCGAGGGGCGCGAGCGTCTCGGAGAGATCCCAGGCGTCGAAGGTGTCGCCCGTCTTCTTCGGACGCCACAGCTCCGGCAGCACGCCGTTGCCCCAGAAGAACAGGCCGAAGCGCTTGGGGAACAGGTCGGGCGCCGCCATCGCGCGCCGGGGCCGCGCGATGGACTCGAGGAACGGCAGGCCGATGCTCACGAGGCCGCCGCCGAGCAGGCCGCGGAGCACGCTGCGACGGGTCCAGCGGTGTTTCACTTGGCCTCCTTCGGCGGCAGTTCCTTCGGCGTGCCGGCTTGTCGGAACTCGGGGCTCAGCGCCACCGCCGCGATCAGGGTCTTGAGGCGGTACCCGCTCTTGCTGAACGGAGCGACGAGCGCGCCGATGGTCAGCGACTGCTTGTCGCCGAGCAGCTGCCCGGTCCCGTACTGGTAGAGCTTGCGCGCGAAACACGCTGGCAGGTTCGGGTGTTCGGCGATCACCACCCCCAGGTCGGCGGGCCCGGAGAAATAGGCGCCGTCGAGGTTGCCGCTCGGATCGATGACGCCGCCGTTCTCCTTGGTGCGGAACCGCCCGATGCCGTCGAACGACTCGAGCCCGAGACCGATCGGGTCCATCTGCGAGTGGCAGCCGTTGCAGTAGGCGTCGGTCAGGTGGACCTTCACGCGCTGGCGCAGGGTGCGCGACACCGCGTCCGGCTCCGGGATGGCGGTGTTGAGGCCGGCCGGCGGCGGCGGGATCGGTTGACACAGGAGCTTCTCGCGCACGAACTTGCCGCGCAGCGTGGCCGAGGAGCTCGTGGGGTGCGCGTAGAGCGCCAGGATCGACAGGTGCCCGAGCAGGCCGCGCCGCGCGCCGTCGGCGGGCAGCTCGATCGGCGCGAAGCCCGTCGGTGAAGGCGCCGGCACCTGGTACATCGACGCGAGCTTCGCGTTCACGAACGTGCGTCGCGTGGTGAACACCGTGCGCACGTCTTCGTCGCGGTCGAACACCAGATCCTCGAACACCTTCAGGGTCTCCTCGCGCGCCATCGCGCCGAGCTCCGAGGTGTAGGTGGTGAAGAGCTTCGAGTCCTTCTCGAGCGCGTCGAGCTCACCGAGCCGCAGCCACTCGCGGACGAACGCGCGGAGGCCGTCGCGCGCCTTGGGCGAGGCGAGCATGCGGGTCACCTCGGCGCCGAGCCCGGCCTCGGTGACGAGCGCGCCGCTCTCGGCCGCGGCGAGCAGCGGCTCGTCGGGGATGGTGTTCCAGAGGAAGAACGAGAGCCGACTCGCGAGCTCGACCGCGGTGAAGCGCCGCTTGCTCGAGTCCTTCGGGTCGGGCTCGCCGACGACCGGCCGGTAGAGGAAGCTCGGCGACTGCAGGAGCGACGCGATCCCGTAGACCAGGCCCTTCTCGAACGAGCCGAGCTTGGCCGCCGCGGTGGTGACGATGGCCACCACGCGGTCGACCTCGGCGGTCGAGAGGCGCCGACGGAACACCCGGCGCCCCGTCTCCGAAGCGAACGTCCTGGCGCACGTCGGGTCGTCGACGGTGGCGGGCTTGCAGGGGAGGGCGATCGCGAGCAGCTTCGGGTCGGCGACGATCTGGTTGGCGATCGAGTACGCGGCCGTCTCGTACTGCTCGACGCCCCGCTTGCTGATCGCGCTGCGGCCGGCGGCGGTGGTCTCGAAGCCGTTGTCCTCCGGCGTGACGACGTCGGGCTCGAGCGCCGACACCACGATGCTGGGGCCGAAGAGATCGCGGATCGCCGCGCGGTACTGGGTCGCGGTGAGGCGCTGGGCCGCGATCGGCGTGGGCTCGCCGACCCCCGCGGGCAGGACGGGTGGCGGCGGGTTGTCGGAGCCACCGACCTTGCCGTGACAGCCCACGAGGAGCGCGACGAACGGGAGCAAGCGGCGCATGGTCACGATCCCGAGGGCGCGGTGGTCGGCCCCTTGTGCTGGAACTTGATGCGCGGATCGAGCGACTCGGTGCCGGTGACGATCGCGGTGGTGCGCGCGCTCGCGTCGCCGAGCACGTGGCGCCGGCCGAAGGCGAACGCCCAGGTGTTGGTGAGCGCCCACCCGCTCTTCTCGTCGAAGCCCGAACACCCGCCGAGCGCGAACAGCTGGTGACAGCCGCCCTCGAAGTCGATCCACGTGAGGTCGAGGGTCGTCACCTTCCCGAAGATCTCGCTGCCGCTCACGTCGAGGCTGCCCGACATCAGCAGCATCGGTTTCGCGGGCTGATCGTAGGCGCCGGCGACGAACCAGTCGCTCGCGCCACCGGCCATCGGGATGCCCGCGACGATGCGCGGATCGGCGACGCCCTTGGCGAACACCGCGAGCTCCTCCGGCTTGCACGGGGCGGTGAACTCGCCTTTGTCGCACTTGGCCTGGATGGCCTTGACGTCGAACTGCGCGCCCGCGGACGCCCACGTGGTGAACGTGCCGTAGCTGTGCCCGCTCATGAGCACGCGCTTGGTGCGCAGCTTGCCAGCGAGCGGGTCGGGCGCCGCGAGCTTCTCGACCGCGTCGAGGGCGGCGGTGACGTCGGTCGACCGCAGGTAGTAGAGCGAGACGGGGCGCTTGCCCTCGCCGGCGCCGAGCACGTTGCCGACGTGGTTCGGCGCCACGTAGACCCAGCCGTGCGAGCCGAACCAGTGCGCCATGTCCGCGCTCGTGCCGCCGAAGCCGTTCGAGCCGTGCGAGTAGACGTGCACCGGATACCCCGCGCTCGTGGGGGGTGGGGCGACGCTCGCCTCCTCGTACACGTCGGGGTCGCCGAACAGCTTGAGGTACTTCGGGTGCTCTCCTTCGGCGTCGAGCGTCGGGTAGAACACGTCGACGGGGATCGTGCGATCGGCCGTCTGGCCCGGGGGGCGATACGTGACGTCGAACGAGCGGTGACCGACGTTGTACGGCCCCGCCTTGTCGACCGCCCAGGTGAGCGGGTCTCCCGTGGGCGCCTTGATCTTGGGGACCTCGGCCTCGGCTTCGACGCCCACATCGGTCGGCTCGGCGGGCGAAGTCGAAGAGCTGCACCCCACGCACAACGAGACCCACAGCACTGCGCGCGTCGACATGCAGGTCTGACGGTACCATCGAGACCGGACCTTTTGCCACCGCTGCCGGTCGAGGGACTAATCCAGGCAGTCGCCGAGGTGAACCGTCGTGGTGCCCTCCCCGCACGACCACCTCTCCGTCGCGAGGCGGTCCCCGAGGCAGCCGAAGAACGCGGGGTGGCGGTCCCGGGTGCCGTCGAGCGCGACCATGCAGCCGCCCTCGAAGCGCGCGGTCACGTCGCCGCAGGCATACCCGGCGTCGAAACAGCCCATGACCTCGCTCTCGAACTGTCGGTCGAGGGTCGCCTGTCTCGTGTCGCCCGGATCGACCGGGCACGTGAGGAGCGGTCGCTCGAGGCAGGGCACGGGGCTCGCGTCGAAGGTGGCGTCGTGCGCCGGTGGGTCGACGCCGCGCGCCGTGTCGCGCCCGGCCTCGGCGGCGGGCCCGTCCGCGATGCGGAACTCGCACGCCGGCAGGAGCGCCGCCACGACGAGCACGAGCCTGCGCATGGCGCCAGTGTATCCGTTCTCGACCGGCGTCGCGTCGGGCACGGGCTCCATGGGCGGCAGCGCTGGATGGCAGAATCGAAATCGCCCCATCATTCTGATGTGGTTGACCGTCCTGTCTCTCGCGGCTCGATTCGGTGAACATCGCTCGATCAGCCGCGTTTCTGCGTTATCGCCCTTGCACTGCTCCGCAGTGAATCTGCGGAATGCGCATTGCGTATCCGGGAGAGAAGACCCACACTGTCGGTCGGTTCGGACGTCGGGCGTGACGTTCGAACACGATCTGTTGCCGCTCGCTTGCGCGCTCTGTCCGATGGTTGGAGCCGCGGCCCACGGGCCTCGCCTTCCGACGCTGGAGGGGAGCCATGGAAGCCACCACGAACGGGATCCGCCGGGTCGCCATGCTGGGCAACCACCTGCCGCGGCAGTGCGGCATCGCCACTTTCACGACCGATCTGAGCGACGCGCTGGCCGCGGTCGACCCGGCCCTCGACTGCTTCGTGCTCGCGATGAACGACGTCGGGCACCGCCACGCCTACCCGCCGCGGGTCCGCTTCGAGATCGCCGAGAACGACCCGGCGTCGTACCGCCGGGCGGCCGACTTCCTCAACGTCAACACCGTCGACATCGTCTGCGTGCAGCACGAATACGGCATCTTCGGTGGCAAGGCCGGCAGCCACGTCCTCTCGCTCCTGCGCGAGCTGCGCATGCCGATCGTCACCACGCTGCACACCATCCTCGGCACGCCCGATCCCTGGCAACGGCTCGCCATGAACGAGCTCGTCGCGATCTCCGACCGCGTGGTCGTCATGAGCCAGCACGGCGCCGCGCTGCTGCATGAGGTGCACGGCGTCTCGCCCGAGAAGATCGACGTGATCCCGCACGGGATCCCCACCATCCCTCGCGACCCGACCAGCAAGGACAAGCTCGGCGTGGAGGGCAAATCCGTCATTCTCACGTTCGGCCTGCTCTCGCCCGACAAGGGCATCGAGCACGTGATCGACGCGATGCCCGCGATCCTCGCGCGGCACCCCGACGCGATCTACATCGTGCTCGGCGCGACCCACCCGCACGTCAAGGAGCGCCACGGCGAGACCTACCGGCTCTCGCTGGAGACCCGCGCGCGCCGCCTCGGGGTCGACGCCAGCATGATCTTCCACGACCGGTTCGTGAGCCAGGCCGAGCTCGCCGAGTTCCTCTCGGCCGCGGACATCTACATCACGCCCTACCTCAAGCAGGAGCAGATCACGTCGGGCACGCTGGCCTACGCGGTCGGGTCCGGCAAGGCCGTCATCTCCACGCCGTACATCTACGCGCGGGAACTCCTCGCCGACGGCCGCGGCATCCTCGTGCCGGTCAAGGACGGCCCGGCGATCGCCCGCGAGATCAACGCGCTGCTCGACCACGACGATCGACGCCAGGCGCTCTGCGATCGGGCGTTCGCCGAGGGCCGCCGGATGGTGTGGCCGGCGGTGGCCGCGAGCTACCTGCAGAGCTTCGAGCGCGCGCGCGCCGAGCGCACGGCGCGTCTGCGCACCGCGTTCCAGGCCAAGCCGCTCGCCCGAAGACCTGCCGAGCTGCCGGCGGTCGGGCTCTCGCACCTGCAGCTGATGACCGACGACACCGGCCTGTTCCAGCACGCGGTCTTCAGCGTGCCGCGGCGCGGGGATGGCTACTGCGTCGACGACAACGCGCGGGGCCTCCTCTTGATGGCGCAGCTCGAGGACGTGGGCACCGACGACCGGGCCACGGTGAGCGCGCTCGCCTCGCGCTACATCTCGTTCCTCGAGCACGGCTTCGACCGTGAGCGGGGGCGGTTCCGCAACTTCATGTCGTTCTCGCGCCGGTGGCTCGAGGCCTCCGGCTCCGAGGACTCGCACGGGCGCGCGCTCTGGGCGCTCGGCACGGTCGTCGGCCGCGGCAGCCACACCGGCCGTCAGTCGCTCGCCCGTCACCTGTTCCACGCCGCACTCCCGGTGGTCTCGAGCTTCACGAGCCCGCGCGCCTGGGCCTACGCCGAGCTCGGGATCGACGAGTACCTGCGCGCCTACGAGGGCGACAGCAACGTGCAGGCGGTACAGACCGTTCTCGCCGAGAAGCTCCTCGACCTCCACCAGCGCGCGAGCCGTCGCGATTTTCCTTGGTTCGAGCACTCGCTCACCTACGCCAACGCGCGCCTGCCGCAGGCGCTGCTCGTCGCCGGCGCGCGCATGGAGCACGAGGAGATGACCGCGACCGGCCTCCGCTCCCTCGAGTGGCTGTGGTCGGTGCAGGACGAGGACGGCCTCTTCGCGCCGGTCGGCACCAACGGCTTCTACGTGCGCGGCGGCACGAAGGCGGCCTTCGACCAGCAGCCCGTCGAGGCCGCGTCCATGGTCTCGGCGCTGCTCACCGCCCACCGGCTCACCCACGAGGACCGCTGGCTCGAGCGCGCCCGCCGCACGTTCAGCTGGTTCCTCGGCCAGAACCGCCTGCAGCAATCGCTCTACGACCCCTCCACCGGCGGCTGTCGAGACGGCTTGCACGAAGACCGGGTCAACGAGAACCAGGGCGCCGAGTCGACGCTCTCGTTCCTCGTGGCCCTCTGCGAGATGCGATCCTCCGATCGCGTCCTCACCCTCAATCCCCGCGCTCTGCGCGAGATCGCGACCTGAATGTCCAAGCGTGCCTACGA
>JAEUKC010000018.1:0-19175 GCA_016794445.1 Myxococcales bacterium | reverse complement strand
TCGAGGCCGCGCCGAAGCCCGTCAAGGAAGGCGTCGCCAAGGCCGAGGCCGAGGACATCAAGAAGAAGCTCGAAGAGGCCGGCGCCAAGATCGCCCTCAAGTAACGAGTTCTTCTCGTCTGCGAACCGCCCGCGCGCTCCAAGGAGTGTCGCGGGCGGAACGCTTTTGTCGCTGTGGTAACCTCAGGCCTCGGTGGACCTGCACCTGACACACCGCGACGGGCACAAGGTCGACGCGACGATCGAGGCAGCCAGCAGCCAGCTACGTTCGTCCATCGAGCGAGACTGGCGACCGCTGTTGGGAGCCAACGACGAAGAGTCTGTCTGGGCTTTCGAGCAGCTCGACGAGCCGGGCAACCTCAACTTCTCGACGGACGTCGAGTACGCACTCTTGGTGGCCGACTTACAAGTGCAGGCATTGCTCGTGACGAGCCTGCCAACTGCACCCCGTGGCCTCGTCAGCGCCGACCTCGTCTACATCGAGTACTACGCGACAGCCCCCTGGAATCGAGACCCGGAGCGACGATGGAAGAACGTCGGCACGTTCATGCTGGGCTGGGCCGTACGTCGAAGTCGCGCCAGAGGCCACGCTGGGAGAATCGGTCTCCACTCGAAGCGCCAATCCGAAGGCGCCTACAAGCGGCGTGGACTGACCTCGCTGGGTGTCGATGGCGACATCGACGGCCAGCACTTCTTCTTGGGTGATGCCCTGTGGGCTGCTGCACGCTATCCTTGAGCAAGCCATGAGCCAGGAGAACACGCCGAAGCTGGAGGATTGGGTCGAGAGCGTCGCAGCACTCGAGGACGAGCCCGATCTGCTGCCCACTGTGGGCCACTTCCGTGGCGTGCGTAGCGACTCGCCAGACCTCAGCGGACTCGCCAAGGTTCGACTGCGCGTTCGGGAGCGGTTCCTGGTACTTCGGAGCGCGTGATGAGCAGCCGCATCGTGAGCGGCGAAGACGTTGGGCTCGACGAGGTCCTTTCGGGAGGATTTCGGCTGTTCGCTCGCTATCCCGGCGGGGAGGAGAGCGGGTCGTTGTTGATCCGTGGCGCGCCGGGCACTGGCAAGAGCATCCTTGGCTCGCGGCTGGGCCATGCGGTCGCCAAGGCCCTTGGCGCTGATGTCTTGATCGCTTGTGTGGAGATCCTCCCCACCGAGATGCTGGAACAGCTGCAACGCTTCGATTGGGCTGCGGGAGTCGAGATCATCGACCTCCACCAGCAACGGTCGTCGTCAGCTAACCGGGCGACCAGCGCGATCGGCCTGGGGCTGCTCGATCTCGGCTCTACCAACGACCCTGACTTCAGCGGAGCGCTGAGCGCACTGCGCCGTCACGCAGCCGGATTGGGGATTCGTCCTCGCGTCCTCGTGATCGACTCGCTGGCACGTGGGTATGGACTGGACTCGGCCTCAGATCGCCTGACAGCGGATGCCGTGTGCAAGTGGGCTGCCGAAGTGGGGTGGTTCGTCATCCTGCTCGAGGAGGCCGTTGACCTCCGTCCCACCGCTTGGGGCTTCGCCGTCGACACCGTGATCGAACTGCAAGCCGACGACTCTGGTCGCTGGCTACGAGTTGCCAAGAGTCGGTTCGCGTCGTCCGATCCTCGCCGCCACTATCTTGAGATCGACAAGGGGGGGCCGAGCGTTTCACCCGATCCTGCAACCTGGCGTGCCCTTGGTTACTCAAGAGAAGTGAGCACCGGCAACTGGCAACTGGGAACGATACGCTGGGAAGGACCAAGCAACGAGCGCGTTGCAGTGTACGGCGCCGATCTCAGTGACGTCTCCGACATCGCAAGTAAGCTGGCCGGAAAGGGGGCCTTTGACCTGAGGCTGGGTGACCTTCGACGCGAGTGGCAACCCCGTAGATGGCTGCGAGATGTGCTGACCGAGCTCAGAGCCGAACAGCCCGCGACCATCGTGGTGGGTGACCTTCGCGCGACAGAAACTTCCGTCGATTCGGCCGGGTTGCATCGCGCCGTCGAGGTGCTGTGCGGCTTGGCGCAACTGGCCGGCGTCCGAGTCGTGACGTGGGAGGTCACACACACGATGACCATACCGCTCGCCCACAGCGTTCGTGAGGTTCCCATCGAGCCACCGAGCGCAGCTCGTGCATCAACGACGGTGTCGACCTTCCGTTCCTTCACCGGGGGGCCTGCCCACAGCGCGATGGTGCGGCTCGTGGACTCCTTCCGCACGCCGCGGCTACCAGTCAGCAAGAACGAGGTCTAGCGTGCCAGCTCACTGGTTGTGCAGGGGCGTGAAGAAGAAGACGTAGGCGGCCATCGCCGGGTGGTCGGAGCTCGAGCAGCCGTCGAAGCTGCCGCGCGAGGAGCCCGAGGCGTTGCGCACGGTGCAGCCATCGAGCTTGCCGATCGACGAGCCCGAGGAGTTGCGCAGGGTGCCGTCCTTGTCGATCTTGCCGATGCTCGAGCCCGAGCCGTTGCGAATCGTGCCGTCGGAATCGACCTTGCCGATGCTCGAGCCCGACTCGTTGCGGACGGTGCCGCCGGACTCGATCTTGCCGATCGACGACCCGGACCCGTTGCGCACGGTGCCGTCGGACTCGATCTTGCCGATCGACGACCCGGACCCGTTGCGGACGGTCATCGTGGAGCCCGCGTGGGCGGCGACGGAGACGGTGAGGACGGCGAGCAGAGACAGGATGCGACGCATGCCGGAGGCATAGCGCTGGAGGGGGGCGTGCGCACTGCGCGGCGGAGCGCCACCGTCGGCTCTTGGGGTAAGATCGCCCCCATGCGAAGCTGGCAACGCTGGCTCGAGGAGGAGCCCGAGGAGAGCAAGGCGAGGACTGCCGAGGAGCGGTTCGCCGAGCTCGAGGCAGAGAACGCTGCGCTGCGCAGGGCGCTCCGCTCGGCCCTGGAGGACCTCGTGATGTGCGGCGTGCTCACCAAGGAGGTCGAGCCGCCCGTTCGCGTGGCCACGCGCCCGCCGCCGACCGGCGTCCTCCGCGTGCTGTGCAAGAAGTGCCAGACGCTGATGCTGGCCGCCGAACTCGAGGACGGCGAGTGCTCCGCCTGTCGGCGCGTCGAGGGCCGCTACCGCTAGGTCACTTCGTCGTGAGGCTGTACTCGAACTCGGTGAACTGGCCGACCGCGGCGCGGATCGTCCCCGAGAACTTCCGCTTGATGCGTAGGTCGCACCGCACGACGCCCTTCGCGTCGGTGAGCGGCTCGCCGCCCACGCACTCGGCCGGCGGATCGAGGCGCGGGTCGCTCTTGCCGGAGCTGCCGTCGGTCAACGCGATGCGCACGCCGACGTTGGCGATGGGCAGGCCGTAGCACTTGGTCGCGTTGCTGCAGACGAGCGTGAAGGTGAGCGCACCCGGGTAGGTCTTGCCGACCTCGTACGGCCCGAGCGCGGCGTGGTTCGGGTTGTCGGGTCCCGTGAACGCCTGCTGCCCCGCGGGGCCGAGCGCGTCGCCGTTGTTGGTGGTCATCACGTAGAAGTCGCGCTTCACGCCGCTCGCGAGCGTCGCGGTCATCACGCTCTCGACGATGGGCACGGTGGGGTTCGGCGCGTTGATGCTCGGCGTGGACCAGCCGCTCTCGTCGGTCGCGACGACCAGCGAGGTTCCACCGAGCGCGGCGGGGAAGTAGGCGAAGTCGCCCGCACGCGAGCTCCACGTGACGGGCACGCCGACCGCTGGTTTTCCCGTCGAATCGGTGACGAGGACGCCGAGGGTGACGCCCGCGCCCCAGCCGCCCATGAGCGAGGTGCCGTTGCCGTAGGAGCGCTCGAAGTGGAGCGCGCCGCTCGGCGCGTCGGGGGTGGTGCCGGTGTCGCCGGCGCCTCCGGTGTCGCTCGGCGGAGTGCCGGTGTCGGTGGTCGGGGAGGTGTCGGTCGGCGTCGCGTCGAGGCTTGCGCTGCCCGTGTCGGCGGTGCCGCCGTCATCGGTCGGCGCGCCAGTGTCGGCCTCGTCGGAGATGGTCTCGAGAGAACCGGCTGCGCAGGCCGGGAGGAGGAGAGCGATGAGGATCGACAGACGCATGGCGCCGAGGTGCGAGGGGCCTCGGGATTCGGCTCAGGGCGCGGCTGCGTTGCGTTTCCACTGCACGACTGCGCCTCGGGCGCACTTGCGGTCGTCGAGCCGTCGTCGCATCGTCAGAGGATGCGTCCCTGGCTCTGCTTGCTCGCGCTGACGGCCTGCAGCGGAGACGAACCTGCGGCGAGCGATGGTGGCAGTGACGCCTCCGACAGCATCGCGACCGACGTCGCGCTGTGCCACCCCACCGTGGGCGGTCCGTGCACCGATGGTGACTCGTGCCTCGAGTCCGACCACTGCGGCATCGGCTCCCACTACTTGTGCACGGGCGGCGTGTGGATCGACCTCGCGGTCACCTGTCCCGACAAGGCGCCCCTCACGGGCAAGGGGTGTGGCAAGGCGCGCGTCACACCGGGCAGCGCTTGCGCCGAAGGAGACGGCCCTTGCGACTACGGCTGTCAGCACGGAGGCAACGTGATGCTCCGCGCCGAGTGCGTCGGCGGCGTGTGGAAGACGGTGGGCTGCTAGCAAGCGACGACCCAATCCCTTGCGCACGATGTCCTACGCGAGGCGCGCGGCTTTCTGATCCCGACCGTCCCCCGCCTTGTGCTAAGGTCCCTGCCCCTTCACTGCGCAGGGCAGAGAAGCACGGCCAAGTGGCTGAAATCACATCCCCTTTCACGAACCGTGCCTTTACCCTGGCACGCGGGTCGGGCCGGCGCTATGCAACCGCCGCACCGTCGCCCGTACTCCATTGATTCCGGCAAACAGCTCGATGTCTCTCACGCGCATGCGCAGCGCGCCGAGGGACGTTCAGGGGGAGTCTTCTCCCTGATGTCGAACCAGCACTGAGGAGCGAGATGGCATCCGTCGTCCAGTCGAACTTCCGGGTCCGTAAGAACCTCGGCCAGGTCCGTAAGATCATCGAAGTCCCGAACCTCATCGACATCCAGAAATCGAGCTACGAGAAGTTCCTCCAGTCCACCACGCCGATCCGTGATCGCGTGGACATCGGGCTGCAGGCCGTCTTCCGCTCGGTCTTCCCGATCAAGGACTTCAACGGCACGAGCGAGCTCGTGTTCGTGTCGTACAACCTCGAGAAGCCGAAGTACGACGTCGACGAGTGCCGCGCCCGCGGCATGACCTTCGCCGCGCCGATCAAGGTCACGACCCAGCTCATGATCTACGACGCGCGCGACGGCGGTGAGCGCCTCGTCCGCGACATCAAGGAGCAGGAGGTCTACTTCGGCGAGATCCCGCTCATGACGGACACGGGAACGTTCGTCATCAACGGCACCGAGCGTGTCGTCGTTTCGCAGCTGCACCGGTCCCCCGGCGTCTTCTTCGACCACGACAAGGGCAAGACCCACTCGAGCGGCAAGCTGCTCTACTCGGCGCGCGTCATCCCGTACCGCGGCTCGTGGCTCGACTTCGAGTTCGACCCCAAGGACATCATCTACGTCCGCATCGACCGCCGCCGCAAGATGCACGCGACCGTGCTGCTGCGCGCCCTCGGATACTCGACGCAGGACCTGATCAACTACTTCTACAACACCGAGACGGTGTTCGCCGACAAGGGCGGGAAGTGGTCCAAGTCGCTCGAGTACGACCTCCTCCAGGGGCAGCGCTCGGTCCGCGACATCAAGGTCGACGGCGAGATCCTCGTCAAGAAGAGCGCCAAGTTCACCAAGGCCGCCATCAAGAAGCTCCGCGAGAAGAAGATCGACCGCCTGCCGGCCGACCTCGAGGAGCTCGTCGGCAAGGTCGTCGCCAAGGACGTCATCGACCCGGAGACCGGCGAGATCCTCGCCGAGTGCAACGAGGCGCTGACCGAGGCCAAGCTCGAGAAGCTCCGCGAGGCGAAGATCGAGTCGTTCCAGATCCTCTTCATCGACGGTCTGAACGTCGGCAGCTACTTCCGCGACACGCTGCTCGCCGACAAGGTGAAGACGGCGGACGACGCCATCATGGAGATCTACAAGCGTCTCCGTCCGGGCGATCCCCCCACCATCGAGACCGCGCGCAACCTGTTCGGCAACCTGTTCTTCAACCGCGAGCGCTACGACCTCAGCAAGGTCGGCCGCCTCAAGCTGAACTACAAGTTCTACCGCGACACGCCCGAGGGGCAGCGCCCGTCGATCGACACGCAGACCCTGACCCGTCAGGACATCCTCGAGACGGTCCGTCACCTCATCGAGCTCAAGAACGGTCGCGGCTCGGTCGACGACATCGACCACCTCGGCAACCGCCGCGTCCGCGCGGTCGGTGAGCTGATGGAGAACCAGTACCGCATCGGTCTCGTCCGCATGGAGCGCGCCATCAAGGAGCGCATGTCCATGTCGCAGGAGATCGACACCCTGATGCCGCACGACCTGATCAACGCCAAGCCGGTCAGCGCGGTCATCAAGGAGTACTTCGGGAGCTCGCAGCTCTCGCAGTTCATGGACCAGACCAACCCGCTCAGCGAGGTCACCCACAAGCGCCGCCTCTCGGCGCTCGGACCGGGCGGCCTCACGCGGGAACGGGCGGGCTTCGAGGTCCGCGACGTCCACGCCACGCACTACGGCCGCATCTGCCCGATCGAGACGCCGGAAGGTCCGAACATCGGCCTCATCGCCTCGCTCAGCACCTACGCCCGCGTGAACGAGTACGGCTTCGTCGAGACCCCGTACCGCGAGGTCGTCGGCGGCGGCGTCTCCGACGAGGTGCGCTGGCTGTCCGCGCTCGAGGAAGAGGGGATGTACATCTCCCAGGCCACGGCCAACCTCGACACCAACAAGAAGTTCAAGGACTCGCTCATCTCGGCGCGCTTCAACGGCGACTTCAAGATGGTCGCGCCCGGCGACGTGCAGCTCATGGACGTGGCGCCCAACCAGATGGTGAGCGTCGCGGCGGCCCTCGTGCCGTTCCTCGAGCACGACGACGCCAACCGCGCCCTCATGGGCGCCAACATGCAGCGCCAGGCGGTGCCGCTCATCCGCACCCACGCGCCGTACGTCGGCACCGGCATCGAGGGCAAGCTCGCCCGCGACTCCGGCGTCTGCACGCTCGCCAAGCGCGGCGGCTTCATCGAGAGCGTCGACGCGACCCGCATCGTCGTCCGCGCCGAGACCGAGCAGGGCGAGTGGCCGGACATCTACCACCTGACCAAGTACCAGCGCTCCAACCAGAGCACCTGTTACAACCAGAAGCCGATCGTCCGCGCCGGCGAGGTGGTCAAGGCCGGCGACGTCCTCGCCGACGGTCCCGCCTGCGACATGGGCGAGCTCGCCCTCGGCCAGAACGTGCTCGTCGCGTTCATGCCGTGGCAGGGCTACAACTTCGAGGACTCGATCCTCATCAGCGAGCGTATCGCCAAGGACGACGTGTTCACCTCGATCCACATCGAGGAGTTCGAGTGCGTCGCCCGCGACACCAAGCTCGGCAAGGAAGAGATCACGCGCGACATCCCCAACGTCGGTGAGGAGGCCCTCAAGGACCTCGACGAGTCGGGCATCGTGCGCATCGGCGCCGAGGTGAAGCCGGGCGACATCCTCGTCGGCAAGATCACCCCTAAGGGCGAGACGCAGCTCTCCCCCGAGGAGAAGCTCCTCCGCGCGATCTTCGGCGAGAAGGCCGGCGACGTGCGCGACACCTCGCTCCGCGTCCCCCCGGGCGTCGGCGGCGTGGTCATCAACGCGCGCATCTTCGCCCGCAAGAACACCGACAAGGACACCCGCGCCGCGGAGATCGAGGAGACGGAGCGCCTCCGCCTCGAGAAGACCCGTGACGAGGAGGTCCAGATCCTCCGCGACAGCGTCTACCGCCAGCTCCGCAAGAACCTGCGCGGCAAGGTGACCAACGGCAAGCTGGTCGACGACAAGGGCAAGGTCCTCCTCAGCAAGGGCAACCCGATCACCGACGAGCAGCTCGACGAGATCCCCTACAAGCTGTGGGCGGAGATCCCGGTCGAAGGCCACCAGGAAGACGCGGCCCGCCGCATCCAGGAGGTCGAGGCGATCGTCGCGGAGCGCGAGGAGCACTTCCGCGACAAGATCGACCGCCTGAGCAAGGGCGACGAGCTCCCGCCCGGCGTCATCAAGATGGTGAAGGTCTACATCGCCATCAAGCGCAAGCTGCAGGTCGGCGACAAGATGGCCGGACGCCACGGCAACAAGGGCGTCATCAGCCGCATCCTCCCCGAAGAGGACATGCCGTACCTCCAGGACGGCAAGCCGGTCGACGTCGTGCTCAACCCGCTCGGCGTGCCGAGCCGCATGAACGTCGGGCAGATCCTCGAGACCCACCTCGGGTGGGGCGCGCGTGGCATCGGTGAGAAGGTCCGCGAGATGCTCGAGGCCAACTACCCGGTCAAGCAGATGCGCGACTACGTCTCGTCGGTCCTCGGCAACGACCCGGAGATCGAGCCGATCCTCGCCAAGATCACCGACGACGACGTGCGCCGCCTCGCCTTCAAGCTGGGTCGCGGCATGCACTACGCGACGCCGGTCTTCGACGGCGCCCACGAGGCGCACATCCACAACGTCCTCGAGCTCGCGGACCTGCCGGTCGGTGGCCAGACCACCCTCTTCGACGGGCGCACGGGCGAGGCGTTCGACCAGCCGGTCACCGTGGGCGTCATGTACGTCCTCAAGCTGCACCACCTCGTGGACGACAAGATCCACGCCCGCAGCATCGGGCCGTACTCGCTCGTCACCCAGCAGCCGCTCGGTGGCAAGGCGCAGTTCGGCGGTCAGCGCCTCGGCGAGATGGAGGTGTGGGCCATGGAGGCGTACGGCACCGCCTACGCGCTCCAGGAGTTCCTCACCGTCAAGAGCGACGACGTCATGGGCCGCACGCGCATGTACGAGGCGATCGTCAAGGGCGACATGACCCTCGAGCCGGGCCTCCCCGAGTCGTTCAACGTGCTCATCAAGGAGCTCCAGTCGCTCTGCCTCAACGTGGAGCTCATCGAAGGTGGCGCGAACCGCGGCGGTGGCGACACCGTGGCGGCCGAAGAGTGAGCCAGACAAGCCGCATGGCCCCCGTTGCTCGGGGTCGTGCGGCTCGCTCCTCTCTGCCCTTGGTCCAATCTGATTTTCTTACTCGTTCTGCAATCACCGGAGGCCACTCGTGAGGGACATCTTCAGCTTCTTCGAGAAGCCCAAGGACCCGCTCTCGTTCAGCGCGATCCGCATCTCGCTCGCCAGCCCGGACAAGATCCGGGAGTGGTCGCACGGCGAGGTGAAGAAGCCCGAGACCATCAACTACCGCACGTTCAAGCCCGAGCGTGATGGCCTCTTCTGCGCGAAGATCTTCGGGCCGGTGAAGGACTACGAGTGCAACTGCGGCAAGTACAAGCGCATGAAGCACCGTGGCATCGTGTGCGAGAAGTGCGGCGTCGAGGTCATCCAGTCGAAGGTGCGCCGTGAGCGCCTCGGCCACATCAGCCTCGCCACGCCCGTCGCGCACATCTGGTTCCTCAAGAGCCTGCCGAGCCGCATCGGCAACATGCTCGACATCACGCTGAAGGACCTCGAGAAGGTCCTCTACTGCGAGGCGTACATCGTCATCGACGCCAAGGAGTCGCCCTACCAGCGCGGGCAGCTCCTCAAGGAGGACGAGTACAACCAGATCGTCGACCAGTACGGCGACGAGTTCCTCACCGCCAAGATGGGCGGCGAGGCCATCCTCGAGATGCTCAAGTCGACCGACGTGCACAAGCTGTCGGAAGAGCTCCGCAAGGAGATGAAGAGCGCCACGAGCGAGGCGAAGAAGAAGAAGTACGCCAAGCGCCTCAAGGTGGTCGAGGCGTTCCGCGAGAGCGGCAACCGCCCCGAGTGGATGATGCTCACCGTCATCCCGGTGCTCCCGCCGGACCTGCGCCCGCTCGTTCCCCTCGACGGTGGCCGCTTCGCGACCAGCGATCTCAACGACCTCTACCGCCGCGTCATCAACCGCAACAACCGCCTGCAGCGCCTGCTCGAGCTCAACGCCCCGGAGATCATCATCCGGAACGAGCGCCGCATGCTGCAGGAGGCGGTCGACGCCCTCTTCGACAACGGCCGTCGCGGCAAGACCATCACCGGTCCGAACAAGCGCCCCCTCAAGTCCCTCAGCGACATGCTGAAGGGCAAGCAGGGCCGCTTCCGCCAGAACCTCCTCGGCAAGCGCGTCGACTACTCGGGCCGCTCGGTCATCGTCGTCGGTCCGGCGCTCAAGCTGCACCAGTGCGGCCTGCCGAAGAAGATGGCGCTCGAGCTGTTCAAGCCGTTCATCTACAACAAGCTCGAAGAGCGCGGCCACGTCAACACCATCAAGTCTGCGAAGAAGATGGTGGAGAAGGAGAAGCCCGAGGTCTGGGACATCCTCGAAGACGTGATCAAGGAGCACCCCGTGCTCTTGAACCGCGCCCCGACCCTGCACCGCCTCGGCATCCAGGCGTTCGAGCCGGTCCTCATCGAGGGCAAGGCGATCCAGCTGCACCCGCTCGTCTGCGCGGCGTTCAACGCCGACTTCGACGGTGACCAGATGGCCGTCCACGTCCCGCTCAGCGTCGAGGCCCAGATGGAGGCGCGCGTGCTCATGATGAGCACGAACAACATCCTCCTCCCCGCCTCGGGCAAGCCGATCATCAACCCGACGCAGGACATCGTCCTCGGCCTCTACTACGCGACCCGCGCCAAGAAGTGGGGCAAGGGTTGCTACCGCGGCGAGGACACCAGCGCCGACGTCAAGCGCCCCGGCATCGACCGCGGCAAGGGCTTCGTCCGCGGCGTCTTCTCCTCTCCCGAGGAGGTGCGCATGGCGTACGACCACGGCGAGGTGGAGCTGCACAGCGACATCCGCCTGCGTCTCGCCGAGGTGGACGCCGAGGGCCACGAGAAGAAGCGCTACGTGTCCACCACCGTGGGCCGCGTGCTCGTCGCCGAGATCCTGCCCGAGAACCTCAAGTTCGACCTCGTCAACAAGACGCTCGACAAGAAGGCGCTCTCGCAGCTCATCGACGCCTGCTACCGCCAGTTCCAGAACAAGGCGACCGTCCTCCTGGCCGACCGCCTCCGCACCTTCGGCTTCGATCACGCGATGCGTGGTGGCGTCTCGATCGCCATGCGCCACATGATCATCCCCAAGGAGAAGAAGGTCTTCCTCGACGACGCGCAGGCGCAGGTCGAGAAGGTCCTGGAGCAGTACCAGGAAGGCCTCATCACCGACGGCGAGCGCTACAACAAGATCGTCGACATCTGGGCCGGCGTCGCCGACAAGGTGACCCACGCCATGATGAAGGAGATCGGCGTGGAGAAGGTCATCGACCCGGAGACCGGCAAGGAGGACACCCAGCCGTCCTTCAACCCGATCTACATCATGGCCGACTCCGGCGCGCGCGGTAGCACCCAGCAGATCCGCCAGCTCGCCGCGATGCGAGGCCTCATGGCCAAGCCCTCCGGCGAGATCATCGAGACCCCGATCACCGCGAACTTCCGCGAGGGTCTGTCGGTGCTCCAGTACTTCATCTCGACCCACGGCGCCCGTAAGGGCCTCGCGGACACCGCGCTCAAGACGGCGAACTCCGGGTACCTCACCCGCCGCCTCGTCGACGTCGCGCACGACGCCGTGGTCACCGAGTACGACTGCGGCACCCTCGACGGGATCCGCGTCGCCAAGCTCGAGGACGCTGGCGAGACCATCCAGCCCCTCGCGGACCGCATCCTCGGTCGCGTGACCCTCGACGACATCGTCGACCCGGTCACCGACGACGTCATCGTGCCGGCCAACACCGAGCTCGACGAGGCCGAGGTCAAGAAGATCGAGGAGGCTGGCATCGAAGAGGTGGCCATCCGCTCGGTGCTCACCTGCCAGACCAAGCGCGGCATCTGCGCGATGTGCTACGGGCGCGACCTCGCCCGCGGCTACCGGGTCAACATCGGTGAAGCGGTCGGCGTCATCGCCGCCCAGTCCATCGGCGAGCCCGGCACGCAGCTCACCATGCGCACGTTCCACATCGGTGGCGCGGCGGCGCGCGGCAAGATCGAGCAGAGCTCGCTCGAGGCGCGCACCGAGGGCAAGATGGTCATCCGCAGCGCGAACCTCGCCGATCGCGGCAACGGTCGCAGCGTGGTCATGAACCGTCACGCCGAGCTCGTCGTCGTCGACGACACCGGCCGCGAGCGCGAGCACCACCGCCTGGTCTACGGCGCGGTGCTGTTCAAGCCCGACGGCTCGCACGTCAAGGCGGCCGAGCAGCTCGCCGAGTGGGACCCGCACGCCCTGCCGACCCTCACCGAGGTCGGTGGACGCATCAAGTTCCAGGACCTCGTCGAGTCGGTCACCGTGCAGGAGAAGGTCGACGAAGTCACCGGCCTCTCGCGCAAGGTCATCATCGAGTCGCGCGCCGCCGACCTCAAGCCGGCCATCGTGATCCTCGACCCGAACACCAACGCCGTGAAGAAGCTGCACGCCGGCCGCGACGCGGTCTACCTGCTGCCCGTCGGCATCAACGTCCAGGTGCAGGAGGGCGACATGGTCAACGCCGGTGACATCATCGGCAAGACCCCGCGCGTCGCCAGCAAGACCCAGGACATCACCGGCGGTCTCCCGCGCGTCGCCGAGCTCTTCGAGGCGCGCAAGCCCAAGGACCACGCGGTCATCACCGAGATCGACGGCGAGGTCTCCTTCGGCAAGGACACCAAGGGCAAGCGCAAGGTGCTCGTCACCCCGATCCACGAGGACGGCTCGCTCGATCAGGACGCCGCGCGCGAGTACCTGATCCCCAAGGGCAAGCACATCCAGGTGCAGAACGGTGACCACGTCCGCGCGGGCGAGGCACTGATGGACGGCGCGGCCAACCCGCACGACATCCTGCGCGTGAAGGGCGAGAAGGAGCTCGCGGCGTTCCTGGTGAACGAGATCCAGCAGGTCTACCGCCTGCAGGGCGTCACCATCAACGACAAGCACATCGAGGTCATCGTCCGGCAGATGCTCCGCCGCGTGCGGATCAAGGACCCGGGCGACACCACGTTCCTCGTCGACGAGCAGGTCGAGAAGTACGTGTTCGAGCGCGAGAACGAGAAGGTCTTCGCCCGCGGCCAGGTCGCCGCCACCGGCGAGCCGCTCCTCCTCGGCATCACCAAGGCCTCGCTCTCCACCGAGTCCTTCATCAGCGCGTCGAGCTTCCAGGAGACCACCAAGGTGCTCACCGAGGCGGCCATCCAGGGCAAGACCGACGACCTGCGCGGCCTCAAGGAGAACGTCATCATGGGCCGCCTCATCCCGGCGGGCACCGGCCTGCCGGCGTACAAGCGCCTGCGCATGATGGTCGAGGGCGAGGGCGACGCGCCGGCCGAGGTGCCGCAGGATCGCCTCGAGTACCAGGTCGCGAACGAAGAGTGACCACGTCGCCGCGGGGATTTCCCCTGCGGCGGAGCACAGCGCGAGCGGCGGCCGGTGACGGACCGCCGCTCGGCCTTTTTGCCGGCCGCTCCCCAGCGAGGCGGTCCTTTGCTATCACGAGGCATGCGCGCGGCCGCCCTGCTCGTTGCCCTCCTCGGTTCGGCGTGCGCGCCCAACCTGCTGTCGGTGACCTCGCTCGAGAAGCCCGACAAGGCTGCCAACGACGTCGCCGCCCTCATGCGCACCGAGGGCTTCGAGTGCAAGATCGACAACACCGACGGCGGCATGGTCGGCTGCACCAAGAAGGGCTCGTTCGTCGGCGTCATCGTCAACGGCAAGGGCGACGCCGCGGTGGTGATGTTCTTCACCATCATCAAGCAGCCGCTCTGCGGCGAGGCCGCCTACGAGGACCGCGTCGACGGCTTCAACGCGGTCGCCACCATCGGCAAGGCCAAGTGCACCAAGGACATCTTGATGCTCTACAAGGTCGTGCTCGCGACCAGCGTCGGCTACTCGCGCAAGGAGCTCCCGCAGGTGCTCACGGTCTGGCACGACAACATCATCCAGAACGCCACCAAGCGCGGCTTGCTCGACGAGTCGCTACCCGCCGAGCCCCCGCCCGGCACCCCGAAGAAGGGCCCGAAGCCCCCGGGCGGCCCCGGCAAGCCCGGCGAAGGGAACACCATCTGATGGCCCGCTCACCTTGGATCGCCGCCGCCCTCGGCCTGTCGCTGCTGGCTCTCCCGCTGGTCGGTGGGTGCGGCAAGTCCGCGCTCGTGAAGCTCAACGAACCCAAGCTCAAGGCCGCCTACCAGGAGACCAGCGATCTCTTCGGCGAGGCCGGCTGGGCCTGCGAGGACGAGAAGTGGAACGACGGCAGCAAGTGGCTCCGCTGCAAGATGGGCAAGGAGATCCTGCTGCTCAACTTCGAGATGATCGAGGGCCGCGCGAGCATCACCCTCGTCTCGCCGTGGGAGCAGCCCAGCTGCAAGATGGCCGACTTCCGCGCCGTCGTGGACAAGTTCAACCGCACCATGCCGCTCGCCTCGGCCGAGTGCATGAACGAGCACGTGCTGTTCATCTGGACGGCCATGTTCCTGCCCGACGAGGGCCTGCCCCGCGCAGAGCTCCCCACCCTCGCCAAACGCTGGCACGCGGTCACGCTGTCCGAGGCCGTGAAGGCCCACCTCATCGACTGACTTGCCATCGCGGGCTAGTATTGCGCGCCCGAAGTTCCTACCGAGATGGGCCGCCGACGGGGTGCAGCGTCCACGGGTAGAGGGTGACGAGGTCGTCAACGAGCTTGGCGAGTTCTTCCTTGTCGGGGAGAACGTCCCACCGCGAGCCGGCAGGCATCTCGAGACGCCAGAGGTGGACCGAGACCTTTCGAAGGCGCGCATGCTTGAAGGGGTCGTCGACGTCGTCGGACTCGATGACGAGTGTGTCGACGTGTCTCCGAACCCGAAGGTGACGGAGGCCCTTTCGCTTGGCGAAGAGAGCAAGGACGGCAGCAGCGTCGGAGTCGTCGGCCCTGAACTTCGGCATGGTGCTCAGGCAGCGCGTGCCTGAGCGTCCACGGTCCACCGAGTGCCGCTGAAAGTCCAGCAGAACGGGTGTGCCTCGAATCGATTCCAGTGAAGAATGAAGCCTGCGACGGCCCGCGACAGGTGCGGGGCATCGACGAACGACCCGTACCGAAGCACGCGCCGCTGCAGGATGCTGAACCAGATCTCGACCTGGTTGACCCACGAGGCGTGCAACGGGGTGTGCACGAAGCGGAAGCGGCCACCGTGCCCGGCGTTGAAGGCTCGCCACGCCTTTCCGCAGTGGATGTTGAGGTTGTCCCAGACGACGTACACGCGACCGGTGGGGTAGCGGCGGGCGAGGTCCTCCATGAAGGCGACGAGGTCGGTGAGGCGCCGCCGTCGTGTGACGCGTCCGAAGACATGGCCATCGTGTGGATTGAAGACCGCGATGAGGGTGCGGGTGCCGCGCCGGATGTACTCGAACTCGCGTCGTCCGGCCCGACCGCGCGACGGCCATCGCGTCGGATGCTTTCGCTGGAGCGCCTGCATGCCCGTCTTCTCATCGACGCACACCACGGTGGCGTCGGCCGGGGGCTGCAGGTAGAGCGCGCAGATCCGACGGACCTTTGGGCGAAAGTCCGGATCAGGGCTGTGCAGCCAGAGACGCATCTTGTGCGGCTTGATCGAGGCGGCGGCGAGTGAACGGCGGATCTCCGTGAGGCTGACCAGAACCCTGGTGGCCTTCCTCGTTGCGGCCTGCAGAGCGGCGAGGGTCCACGTGTCGCGAAAGGCGGCCTTCGATCCAGGTGGCCTCGAACAAGCCAGCTTCATCAGCTCGAAGCGCACGAACGGCTGCACGGTCGGCGGTCTCCCACTTCTCCGCTCGTCGTCCAGACTTGCGGAGCGTGGATCGGCCGCAAAGCGGGCGCGCCACTTCCGCACGGTCTTCTCCGTAACGCCGACCCTGCGCGAGATGTCGGCGCTACTGAGATTGCTGGCCGCCAGCAGCACGACCCTCGCCCGCATCACGTCACGCTGCGCCGAGGTGCCCGCCCGAACGATCGCGTTCAGCTCGGCGCGCACGGGGCGTGTCACTCGCCACCCTCATGGGGCCACCGGTCGCCAGGGTCATGGGACCAGGTGGAAGAACGCGTCGACGTTCCCGTCTTGCCACAGCTTGGCAGGGGGTGTCGAGTCGGAGGCCTCCGGCAGGAGGCCGACGTAGTCAGCGCGCCGAGGGGGTTCGGCGTCGTCGGCCGACGTGCCGCTTCACGACCGGAGCCGCAGGCGGAGGATGTTCTTCGAGCTTCGGCTTGAGTCGCGCTCGATAGGACTCTCCGTCGACGACGAGGTCGTACGCGTTGTTCTTGAAGCGGTCGACGGCGCTCTGGGCGAGCAGTGTGTCGTCGAAGGCAGCGAGCCACTCGGCGGTATCTCGGTTGCTGGTGACGACCGTTGGGAATCTCCCGTTTCTCTCCACGAACAGCTGGTAGACGTCACGACTCTCCTCTCGAGACATGGGCTCGAGGGCGAAGTCATCGACGATGAGAAGGTCGATGGTGGTCAGCTCGACCATCAGTGCCTCCCGGGAGTTGTCGAGTCGGCTCTGTTTGAGGCGGCGAAGGAGGGTGTCTGCCCGCTCGAATCGCACGCGAAATCCGGCTCGGCAGGCGAGGTGGCCGAGCGCGCAGGCCAAGAAGGTCTTGCCGACGCCGACCGGGCCGAGGACCACGACGTTGCGACGAGACTCGACGAAGCGCAGGGAGCAGAGCTCCTGGAGCATGCGCTTGTCGAGGTGGACCTTGGCGGTCTTGTCCCAGCGCTCGAACACCATGTCTGGGTCGAGCCCTGCCTCGTCGGCCCGAAGTGTGGCGGCGGCGCCACGTCGGCGCTCGATTTCGTCGGTGAGGATGGTGAGCAGGACGTCTTGAAAGGGCAGATGTTGCTCGTCACACATCGCGATGCGGGCGGGCATCGCGTCGATGGTGCGTCCGAGCCGAAGGGTCTTGAGAGCGGCACAGAGCTCGGGACTGAGGGGTGTCGTCTTCACGATGCACCTCCATCCTTCGAGCCGACGGTGGCGAAAGCCTCGGAAGCGCGGGCGAAGCGAGCGGGGAGCGCGACGAGCTTGCCGCTCGCCGTCGCCTCTTGCTCGTCGGAGACAGCGGACTTGAGCATCCTCTCAACCCGGCCGACGTCGAGGACGTCAAAGGAGAGCGCGCGCTCGCAGATCGCGCCGACGCGTGGCGCGCCATACCTCTCGCAGAGCCGAAGAAGCCCGTAGGCTTGTCGCATCTTGGTCCAGGGCAGCGGACCGGCCAACAGGCGCTCGGCGAACTGCGCGACGTGGGGATCCAGTCCGGCGGCCTTGGCGCGAACACCGTCGACGCTTCGCATGGCGTAGTCGGCCTTGCCGACGGGGTAGTGCGTCGGATCGGTGGAGCGCTTGCCTGGTGCAACGTGCGGGTGAACCTTGATGAGCTCGTTGCGGAAGTAGATGCGAACGGTGCGTCGGTCGACGCGGACGTCCACCGTCTTGTGCAGCAAGGAGGTGGGGGCCGAGTAGAGAGCGCGACCCACCTGGATGTGGTGGTCGGCGTGCACCTTGGCCTCGAGCCAGCGCGGCACGTCGAACGCTGCGGTCGGCACCGGTTGGAGAACAGGTAGCTCCTCGAGGTCGAACACCTCGCGCGGAACGCGCCGAGTGGTGCCATGAACGCGGGCGCCAGCAATCTCACGGCACCAATGCGCGGCGTGGGTGCGCAGCTCGCCGATGTCGCCGGAGAAGGTCTCGCCGGCGAACCAGCGCTCGCGGATGTACGGCACCTGATTCTCGACCCGCCCCTTGTCCTGGGGTCGCGCGACGCGGGCAGGATCGATGAAGAGACCGCGGACCTGTGCGTACTCGGCGAAGCCACGTTGGAGCGTGGGCGCCTTTGGATCTGCTCGAATCACCATCGTGGCCGGGTTGTCCGGTACAAGCCGCTGAGGCACGCCGCCGAAGAAGGCCCAGGCGGCGTCGAGGCCCGCGCAGACATCCTCGACCGTCTGGGTGAACGTCGGGTACACGAACGTGAATCGGCTGTAGGACAGCGTGACGACGAGCACCCACAGCCGCCGCTGCCGCCCCTCGACGACCACGCTGCCCATCATGCCGAAGTCGATCTGAGCCTCCTCTCCCGGAGCGCAGTCGGCGAGCAGCACCGTGCTCCGTGGCTCGCGGAAGCCGAGCTCTTGATGAGCGAATCGCCGCAGCGTCGAGTAGCCGACAATGACGCCCTGTCGCGCGAGAAGCTCGTGAACCCGCACGAGTCGCAGCGGGTCTTTGCCCTTGAGCCACGTCTCGATGCGGGACCGCTCCGCCTCCAGCGATGCCCACGCCGCCGATGGCGAGGCCTTCGGACGTGCTTGTACGCGGTCGGCGACGCGCCGAACCACCTCCTCGGTCAACGCATCGGTCACGCCGACCTCGAGCTCGCGTGCGGCCGCGATGTAGCGCGCCACCGTCTTGCGATCACCTGCACCTGCGCGGGCAATCTCCCGCGCGCTCTGCCCCGCCTGCCAGCGGCGTAGAAGCTCCAGAACGTCGATCATGTGCAACTCCCGAAAGCTCATTGCGCCCTCCCGACGGCGTCCCGCGCCATCGTCGGTCGAGCACGTTGCCTGCTTCTCGGTCGTCGCGTCCGAGTCGGCTCACGTCAGGCTGGGTGGCCCCATGACCCTGGCGAGAGCTGGCCCCATGACCCTGGCGAAAACAGGGCCGCCCACCTGCGGGGTGGCCCCATGACCCCGGCGAAAGGTGGCCCCATGAGGCTGGCGAAAATGCCCGCCACTGGACCCATGAGCCTGGCGACTGACAGGGCGCGTGAGCCGAATTGCGATCGCCGCCGGGCCGGACATGCACGCGGTGGACGCGTGACCCGCCGCTTAATTCAACCTGGTACGAACTTCGGGCGCGCAGTACTAGCGTTCTCCAAATACCCGTTGATCGGAGACCTGGCCACGTCGTCATAGGTATTGCCTTCAGGGTGCAGTCCTGCCACGCCGAGTAGCGGTCGGCAGACCATCACGCAGCGCATCTTGGTAACGGAGGAGGCGAGTTCGTGTCCAGCTTGCCAGGTAGCCGCAGGCCTTGTTGAACGAAGGCCGCTTCGCGGCGGTGGTGTCGACCGCGGCGTGATCTCGGGAGCGTCACCGGGTCACGCGTAGCGTTGATCCCCTCGCCGCCCTCGTGACCGGGATGCGCCTGCGTGCAGAGACGCAGGCGCATGCGC
>JAEUKC010000016.1:0-13630 GCA_016794445.1 Myxococcales bacterium | reverse complement strand
CTCGGCAAGCAGACGATCGAGCTCGGGTACTCGACCTACCAGATGGCGTGGAAGAGCGACTACGTCGTCACCGTCGACGCCGACGACACCAAGGCCGACATCACCGGCTGGGTCACCCTCGACAACCGGAGCGGCGCCGCGTTCCCCGACGCCGAGCTCAAGCTGGTCGCCGGCGACGTGCAGAAGTTCGCCCCGCCGAACTACCCGACGGAGGAGGAGGACCTCGACGGCGCAGAAGAAGGCCCCATGATGAAGCAGACGCCCGCCAAGCCGGCCTTCAAGGAAGAGGGGCTGTTCGAGTACCACCTCTACACGCTGGGGCGCCCGACGACCCTGCTGCAGAACGAGAAGAAGCAGGTCACGCTGCTCGAGGCCGCTTCGGTGCCGGTGAAGAAGCTGCTGCTGTTCTCGGGCGCCGCCGGCTACTACCGCGGCAAGTACGGCGCGATCGCGTCGAACCAGAAGGTCTCGGTGTTCCTCGAGTTCGAGAACAAGAAGGAGCACCATCTGGGGGTCCCGCTGCCGAAGGGCATCGTCCGCGTCTACAAGGCCGACAAGTCCGGCGCGCACCAGTTCATCGGCGAGGACCACATCGACCACACCCCGCGCGACGAGAAGGTCCGCGTGAAGATGGGCGAGGCGTTCGACGTGGTGGGCGACCGCAAGCAGACGTCGTGGAAGCCGCACGGCTACTGCACGAGCGAGTCCGACTGGGAGATCTCCCTGCGCAACCACAAGGACAAGGCCGAGTCGGTCCGCATCGTCGAGCCGGCCGACGGCGACTGGCAGATCCTCTCGTCTTCGCATCCGGCGAAGAAGGAGGACGCGCACACGTTCTATTTCGACGTCCCCGTGCCCGCCAAGGGCGAGACCAAGGTGACCTACCGCGTCTCGGTGAAGTGGTGTTGACGATGAACCCGGAGCTCCCGATGAAGCGCCTCCTTCCTGCTCTCAGCGTTGTCGCAATGTCGGCCCTCACCACCGTGGGGACCGCGCAGAACGCCGGCACCAGCAAGATCTCCACCAGCAAGGACCGCAAGGAGGTCTCGGTCACCATCTACAACCAGGGCTTCGGCCTGGTGCGCGAGGTGCGCGACCTCGACATCGCCAGCGGGCGGGTGTCGCTCGAGCTGCGCGACGTGGCCTCGCAGATCCAGCCCGAGACGGTCTCGATCAAGTCGCTCGGCGGCAAGCTCGACGTGCTCGAGCAGAACTACCGCTACGACATCCTGAGCCCGCAGAAGCTGCTCGAGAAGTACGTGGGCAAGAAGGTGAAGGTCTACCGGTACAACGACAAGACCGGCAAGGACGACGCCGTCGACGCCGAGGTGCTGTCGGCCGACCTGTACAACACCGTCCTCAAGATCAACGGCGAGATCACCTACAACTACCCGGGCCGCTTCGCGTTCCCGGAGGTGCCCGCCAACCTGATCAGCAAGCCCACGCTGGTGTGGCTCGTGGACAGCGGCGCGGCCAAGCAGAAGGTCGAGGTCACCTACCTCACGCGCGGGTTCTCCTGGAAGGCCGACTACGTGCTCGTCATCGACGACGCCGACAAGCTCGCCGACCTGCAGGGCTGGGTCACGCTGAACAACAACACCGGCGCGAGCTACGAGAACGCCAAGCTCAAGCTGGTCGCCGGCGACGTGCAGAAGATCTCCGGGTACGACGCCGCGCCGTCCTACTACGCCCCGTCGGCCCCCATGGGCGGCGCCTATGCGAAGAAGCCGTTCAGCGAGGAGGGGTTCTTCGAGTACCACCTCTACACGCTGCAGAAGCCGACCGACGTCCTGCAGAACGAGCAGAAGCAGGTCACGCTGCTCGAGGGCCAGGGCATCAAGGTCGACAAGAAGCTCATCTTCTTCGGCGCCGCCTACTACTATCGCGGCAACTACGGCCAGGTCGTGAGCAACCAGAAGGTGGGCGTCTACCTCGACATCGAGAACAAAGAGGCGAACCACCTCGGCATCCCGCTCCCCAAGGGCATCGTACGCGTCTACAAGGCCGACAAGTCCGGCGCCAAGCAGTTCGTCGGCGAGGACCGCATCGACCACACGCCGCGCGACGAGAAGGTCCGCATCAAGATGGGCGAGGCGTTCGACGTGGTCGGCGATCGCAAGCAGATGTCCTGGAAGTCGCTCGGCTCGTGCAACAGCGAGTCGGAGTGGGAGATCTCGCTGCGCAACCACAAGGACACGCCCGAGACGGTCGAGATGTTCGAGCCCGTCGGCGGCGACTGGGAGATCGTCTCGAGCTCGCACCCCACCGTGAAGAAGGACGCGCACACGTTCACCATCACCGTCACCATCGCCAAGAAGGGCGAGGTCAAGGTCAAGTACCGCGTCCGCACCCGGTGGTGCTGACGTCCGGGCGCCCCCGGCGAGGGTCTTGCGCAGGGCGAGCAGGCGTGTAGCGTCCAGGAGATGGGCGAACGCACCTCGCCGCCCGAGGAGGGCGTGGCGACGCCGGGGATCGTCGTGGTGGTCGACGACCATGGTCGCCTGCGCGACCGCTCGCCACGGGCCGCCGAGGACCCGTTCGTCGGCGCGGTGGAGCTCGGGCAGGTCTTCCCCGTCACCGAGGCGATCGGCGCGCGCCGCCGCTTGCTCGACGGCTCCCCGTTCGAGGCCTTCTGGCTCGCGCGGGGGCAGCGCGAGATCGGCTCGGGGCTCGCCGAGCGCGAGTTCGCGACCATGCTCTACCGCCTGCGCAACCAGCTCGGGGTCGTGCTCTCCGCGATGGAGACGGCGGAGCTCGTCGGCGATGGCCCGGTCTCGAGCCGCCTCGGTACGACGCAGCGTCGGGAGGTCGAGCGCCTCGTCGACGGCGCGCACGCGCTCGGGTTCGCGTTCGGGCCGGTCGGTGGGCGCGGAATCCTCGACCTCGATCTGGTGGTGCGCCGCGCGGTCGACACGGCCCGCGGCCGGGCGCGTCGGCGCTCGATCGCGCTCCGCCTGTCGGTCGGCGCCGAGGCGCGTCGGCCGCTCGCCGGCGACCCTTCGCTGCTGCAGGCCGGGGTCGATGCTCTCCTCGCCAACGCCCTCGACGCGAGCCCCGACGGCGCGGAGATCCGCGTGCAGGTGGAGCCGGGTCCGGTGTCGTTGCTGGTCGAGATCAGCGACGACGGTCCGGGGCTGCTGCTGCCCGACGCGGGACGGCCCGACGTACCCTTCGCGACCACGCGGAAGGGCTCGCTGGGCGTGGGCCTCTCGGTCGCGCTGCGGGCCGCCGCGGCGCACCTCGGCGAGCTCGCGGTGGCCACGCGCCGCGAGGGCCGGGGCACCGTGGCGCGTCTCTGGCTGCCGGTCCCACCCTGAGCGGGGGACCACGGCGTGACCGATGTGCCTGGGTGGGCTACACCGTCGGCCATGCGCGCAGCGATCCTGGTGGTGGGGCTCTCGTCCTTCGCGGTGCTGGCTGGGTGCGGTGCGCGCACCCTCGGGCTCGACGGCGACCGGACGGTCGACGGCGCCGTCGCCGACACCAGCGCGGACGGCGCCTTCGACACGCGGCTCCCGCCGCTCGACACGGGGTTTCGCGACACGGGCCGCGACACCTTCGTGCCCGACTCCGGGCCGGACACTGGCCTGAGCTGCGTCACGCCGCTGCCCGCCGACTTCACCTGCCCCGCGGCCAAACCCAAGAAGGGCGGCACGTCGTGCAACGACGTCGCGATCCAGGCCCTGATCGACGGCTGCTTCGGCAGCAGCGCCACGTCGAGCTCGTGCAGCTCGGCCCGCGGAAAATACGCCAGCTGCAGCAAGTGTGTGCTCGGTGACTGGATCGACGCCGACACGGGCACCATCGATTTCGCGGCCTGCATGCTGGTCATCGACCCGAAGGACACCTGCGCGCGCGACGTGAAGTGCGCCGGCGTGTGCTTCGCCGACGTGTGCATGGACTGCGACTACGAATCGGGAGACTACGACACCTGCCAGAACCTCGCGGTGGAGCCCGGCGGTGCCTGCGAGAAGTACTACAGCAAGGGCTACATCGACTGCTTCGGCGACCCGAAGTACGGCGTCTGCGCCGTGCGCGACATCCCCGATCTGCTGCCGTTCTATCGCGGCGCGTGCCGCGACGGCGGCGACTGGAGCAAGGCCTCGATCCCCGATCCGGTCGACGGCGGTGTCGTCATCGACGGTGGCGCGACCGACGCCGCGCCCGGCGGCTGAGCGCCAGTCACTTCCGGGCTGCCTGGCTCACTGCCAGAAGCCGTCCTCTTCTTCGAGCGAGGTCGGCAGCTTTCCGCCCTTGTCCACCGAGCAGACCAGGCGCTGCCCGCGCACGGTCGCGGACTGGTCGCGGTTGGTGTCGACGCGCAGGAACAGCCCGAACTGCAGGTCGTCGAGGGAGATCACCCCAGCCTCGCTCGACCAGCGGGAGAAGCCGAGGGCGCGCCCACAGGGAGGGCCGCCCGCGGGGAACCGGAGGAGCGTCTCGGCGGTGCCCGCGGCGAACTCCTGGCTGTTGTCGGAGGCCCCTTCGACCGACACCGGATGTCGCGTGCCGACGGCCCACCCGAGGGGCGCGCGTGGGGCGCCGCGGGTCGACTCGTCGCACCGCGGCAGCGCGTCCGACAGCGTGGTGGCCGGGGGCAGGGCGAGCACCGCGCTCGGACCGGTCGTGGCCGGGTCCGTGTGGGCGGTGATCGGCGCGAGGTAGGCGTGCCCGACGAGCCCGTCGTAGAACGTGCTCAGGTACGCGGCGCCGGCGCCGAAGGGGAAGCTCTGGAGCGTGGGCTGTCGCGACGGCACCCAGGGGCGAGTGCTGTCGTGGACCTGCACCGGCGCGAGCGTCCACACGTGCTTGACCCACGGGGCGTCGCCGTCCTTCACCCAGATCCGGGCTGCGTCGGCGTTCTGCTCGCTGCGAGAGAACAGGACGATCCGGGTGCCCGTACGCACGACCCCGTAGCCGCCGGGCGTGTAGTCGCTCGTCTTGGGCCAGGGGATCTCCTCGACCTTGGCGGTGCCACCGCGCAGGAACAGCAGCGGGGCCGTCCCGTCGTGGCCGCCGCGGAACCACAGGCCGTCCTTGTCGAGCCACGTCGTCGACTCGTTCTGCCAGCGGGTGGGCAACCGGAACGCCGGGTGATCGGCGACCTTCGCGCGGCGCACCTTGTCGTCGTGCGCGGTCCACCACGCGAGCTCGACGTCCACCGGGTCGGACGTCTTCCCCGAGCCCGCGCTCTTCGTCGTCTGGTAGCGCACGGCGACCACGCCCCCCTGCTGCGCCTCGGTGCGCGTCAGCACCGTGCCTTTGTCGTCGGTCGGCTCGGGGCCGAGCAGCGCGACCTCGCGCGCCGCGAACTCCTTCTTGTTCCTGGCGAGGAGCTTCACGCCGATCGAGCCGTCGTCCTTGGCCGTGGGGAAGGCGAAGGCGTCCTTGCCCTCCATGACGAACGAGGTCCATTTCGCGCTGCTGGCATAGCCCACGAACGGTACGCGACCGATCGCGAGCTTGGGGCCTCCGAGGGAGCAGCGGAACGGGGTGCCGTAGACCGACTTCGCGCCCGGCGGGCGGCGGTGCTGGTAGGGGTTCGACGAAGGCTGGCTGACCTCGCCGGCGGGCGAGGCGGTCACGAGGACTCCCCCCGTCGCGGGCTCGTCCCAGCCCTCGCGGATGCGGTGGCCGACCACGCACCCGAGGGGGCCGCAGAGGAACGGCAGGTCGTGCGCCACCTTCGTGGGCGCCGCGACCTCGCGGAAGTGGTAGCCCGCGTCGGCCGTCTCGAACGCCTGCCCGTCGGCGGTGACCCCGAGGCCCCGTGAGCCATGCAACACGAGATGCTCGAAGGCGAGCGGCACCCACGACGTGGAGGCATCGGTGCCGTCCTCGCGCACGCGTCGGACGAGCCACCCGTCCGTGCGTCGGCGCGCGAGCACGATGTGTCCGCCGTCGTCGACGGCGAGCGCCATCGGTCGGTTGCCGTAGCTCGGGCCGTCGAGCGAAGCGCGGAGGACGAGCTCGGACTCCTCGATCCCGCCGGAATAGACGGCCTGTCCGGTGTAGTCGGAGACCAGCACGTAGTAGCGGTCGCCGGCCTTCGACAGGACGATCTGCTCGATGGTCCCGTCCATGCTCAGGCCGTTCTTGAGCAGCGAGCCGCCGATCGGGAGGCCGGCGTGGGTGAGCGGGACGAAGCTGTCGAACCCCGCCGGGCGGACGCGCGCGGGGACGCACTCCCGCTGGGACTTGACGTAGCTGCAACGTCGGTTGACGAAGAGGAAGCCGCGGGGCCCGGCGACGATCTCCTGGCCCGACTCGGGGCTGCCGCTCGGTAGGGTCGCCTCTTCCCGGAACGACTTGCCGCGGTCGTCGCTCGCGAGGATGCGCGTCGTGGTGAGACCCTTGCCCGAGCCGCTCACGTCGCACGCGATCACCACCCGACCCGCGTGGAGGGCGAGCTGGGGTTGCTGACAGTCGCCGAGGTCCACGGGCTGGGGTGGGCCGAGCGCCGAGAGCGGCCCGACGCGCAGCTCGTGGTCCTTGCCCTGCTGTGTGAGCACCGCCACGCGCTCGTCGTCGATCGCCCACCGGGTGCCCCAGGAGAAGTTGACCGCCGCCTTGCTGTTCGGCAGCGCGTGGGTGGGGTGCGAGCCCACCGTGAGCAGGCCCTTCGCGAGGACGGCCGAGTCCGGGTACCCGCGGAGGTAGACCTGTCCGAGCGCGTCGGTCACCGCCGCCAGCGCGCCGACCCCTGGCGAAGACAGGGGAGTCCACGTCGCGCCGTCGTCACTCGTGACGAACACCCGCTGGGGAACGCCGACCAGGATGCCCTCTCCGGTCGGGCCGAGGGCGACCGAGACGAGGTGGAATGCGCCGGCCGGCAGCGCCACCTTCGACCACGAGAAGCCTCGGTCGACCGAGCGGTGCAGCACGCCACCGGCGAGCACGAGCAGCGCGGCCTTGCCCGCGGTCGCGACGCTCTGGACCCCGACCGGCAGAGACAGCGAGCCCGCGAGCGTGAGCTCGCCGAGCGGCTGGGCGGCGCGGAACACGCGACCCGACGTGGTGAGGAACGTGAAGCCCCCGGCGTCCTGCAGCGCCCCCGCGAGCGGTCCGGGCGCGAGGGTCGGGGCCGCGACCAGCGCGTCGTGGTTCGACATCCAGCGCTCGCCGGTGGTCGTGACGTAGAGCTTCCGCGAGGCGCCGAGGTCGAGCGGTGCGGCCTGCACCTCGGTGGACGTGGTGGGCAGGAGGTGCCAGCGGGCGGGGCTCAGCGCCTTGTGCGTGGGCGCGATCGCGACGGGGGGCGGGCCCGGCACCGACACCACCTTCTTGGGCGGTGCTCCGCCGCCGCATGCCACCAGGAACAGGGCGAAGGCGCAGGTCGGACGCACGCGCATGGCGCTCCGTAGATCCGCCGCGCGGGAGAAGCGAGCCCGCTAGTACGTGCCGTCCTCGGGGAGCCCCTCGCTGTCGAAGGCCCAGTAGTGGCCCACGTGCCCGAGCAGCTTCACCGCGTTGGCGTCGCGCATGAACACGAGCTCGCGCACCGCCTGCTCGGCGCTCGCGTCGGTGGGCAAGCCGTTGGGCGCCTTCACGATCACGAGCGGGAAGTAGCGCGCGTAGTGGCACCGCGGGTTGTACTCGCGCGGCCCGAACTCCCAGCCGCGCTGCGGCCACCAGGGGTTGCCGCCGGCCTTGAACCGCACCGGCACCGACAGGTACCGCGCGAACGAGAACGCCCACTCGCCCTGCTTGCGCGCGCCATAGTAGGCGGCGAGGTGGGCGAGGGAGCCGTTGCGGAACGCGAAGCTCGACCCGTCGTAGATCACCGCCGTGGCCCGGCGCCCGGGCGGCAGCAGATCGATGATCTTCGAGGCGTCGTCGGTCTCGCGCGCGAAGATCGCGGCGTGCACGAACAGGTTGAGGCCGGCGAGCACGCCGAGCGTGCGCGCCGTGAACCGCACGTTGGGCCAGAGGCGCGCCGAGTAGCGCGGGGCCGCGAGCACAGCGGTGATCGCGACGAGCTGGGTGAGCCGCGGGAAGATCAGGTGGGTGCCGATGAACACCATCGGCGTGAGCAGGTACGCCGTCATCATGGCCACGAACGGCAGCACGAGCGGCGGGGCAGGGCGGTCGGAGTCGGGGTCCGCCTCCTCTGCCGGGGCGAGAGCGCCGTCCCACGCCTGCTTGCGCGCGAGGCGGACGAGGCCGATCCCCATCGCGCCCACCAGCACCACGAGGCTCAGGAACGTGAGCATCTGGTCGGTCAGATCGCTGTGCGCGCCGGTGGCCCAAGAGCAGAAGTAGGCGAGCTTCTGCCAGATCGGCGGCGAGGTGCCCTCGAGGGTCGGGTCCTTGTAGACCCCGGGGTTCCACTTGTACTGCTGGATGGCGACCGCCACGCACCACACCGCGGTGCCGAGGAGCGGCGAGAGGGCCGCGAAGCACCGCAGGAACGCCTTGCCGAGCCGCCCGGGCAGGCTCTTCGCCTCCACGCTGCGCAGCGAGATCTCCGGCGCGAGCGCCACCGCGAAGATGCACAGCAGGATCGTGGCGAGCACGTGGGTCATGCCGCAGAGCAGACCGACCACGAACGTCCCGAGCAGCGACCACCACCGCAGGCGCTGCAGCGAGGTCGCGATGAACACGCAGGTGGTCACGGCGAGCGCGGTGCCGAGCGTGTAGTTGACGAACCCCCACCCGAGCGCGAACGAGAACAGGAACGGCGTGGTGAGCGCCGCGTAGCTCGCCGGCCGCCGCAGCACCTTGAGCAGCGCGAGGCACGCCGCGCCGAGCAGGAGCAGCGAGAACGCGACCACCGTGCGGCCCGCCAGCTCGATCGGCATGACCTTGCCGAGCCGCGACACGACCACGTGGAACAGGCCGTTGTAGGTGAACGCGTTGAAGACGTGCGTCTTGTGCTCGGGCGCCGAAGGGTCCGAGAGGCGGCGCGCCATGTCGGCGAGGCCGAGGTGCTGCGGGTAGTCCACGCACGGCAGCAGGCGCGGCACGTACATCGAGGCCGCGACGAGGCCCACGCCCGCCCAGTACCCGCGGGTCGCGCCGGGCGACTCCAGCGTCAGGTGATCGCGCAGCGTGCGCGGCGGTGGCGGGACGGTCGAGGCCAACGGGAGGGCGGCCCCGATACCAGCGTCGAACCGCGCCGTCGACCCGCGCGACGCCGCGGGCGCCGAGGATGGACCATTGCCGCCGTCCCGTGCTAGTGGGCCGGCCCATGCAGGTCCTCGTCGCCGGCGGTGGTGGTTACATCGGCTCGACCCTCGTCCCGCTCTTCCTCGAGCGCGGGCACGAGGTCACCGTGCTCGACCGCTTCTATTTCGGCAACCCGTTCGGGAAGCTCCCCAAGGAGCTCGCGTCGCGGCTCCACGTCGTGCGCGCGGACATCCGCTCCTTCGACCCGGCGATCCTCGCGGGCAAGGAGGTCGTGGTCGACGTCTCCGGGATCTCCAACGATCCGTCCTGCGAGCTCGAGCCCGATCTGACCAAGGGGGTCAACCTCGACGGCGGGCAGCGCCTCGCCAAGGCGGCCATCGACGCCGGCGTCCGCCGCTACGTCTACTCGAGCTCCTGCAGCGTCTACGGCCACGGCGAGGGCCTCGGCCTCGTCGAGACCTCGAACCGCCACCCCGTCTCGCTCTACGCGCGGGCCAAGGCCGGCATGGAGGACTACCTCTTCGCCGCCCACAAGCAGAACCCGGCGTTCGAGGTGGTCGCCCTGCGCCTCGCCACCGTCTTCGGCCTCTCGCCGCGCATGCGGTTCGACCTCGCCATCAACGTCATGACCAAGAACGCCTACGTCAACCGGCGCATCATGGTCGACGGCGGTGGCCGTCAGTGGCGCCCGTTCGTGCACGTGCGCGACGTCGCCGAGGCCTTCCACCTGGCCGCCCGCAGCGAGGCCAAGCTGGTCGCCGGCGAGGTGTTCAACGTCGGCTCCACCGAGAACAACGTGCAGATCCTCAACCTGGCGTTCCGCGTCCGCGACGCGATCCCCGGCACGGAGGTCGTGCACGCGCCGACCGACCCCGACCTGCGCGACTACAACGTGAGCTTCGACAAGATCGAGAAGGTGCTCGACTACCGCACCAAGGTCACCATCGACGACGGCATCCGCGAGGTGCTCCAGGCCCTCAAGGAGGGCAAGCTCGATCCCGACGATCGCCGCTGGTACACGCTCAAGCAGTACCTGTTCCTCCGCGAGGCCGAGAAGATCCACGCGGAGCTCGGCCTCGACGGACACCTCCTCTCGTAGGCCCTGTTCCCATGAGCACAGCGCACAGCGGCAAGGTGGAGTTCTATCGCCACCAGCTCGGCGAAGACGAGGTCGCCTCCTGGCGCAAGGTGATCGACACCTTGTTCCTCACCCTCGGCCCGCAGGTCGCGGGGTTCGAGGCCGATCTCGGGCAGTTCCTCGTCCGCGGGCGCGAGGGCGCCGTCGCGCCCCACGTCGTCGGCACGAGCTGCTGCTCGCTCGGCCTCCTCGTCGCGCTCCGCGCGCTCGACGTCGGCCCCGGCGACCAGGTCATCACCACGCCGATGACCTTCGCCTCCACCACCAACGCCATCCTCCAGCTCGGCGCCGAGCCGGTGCTGGTCGACGTGGAGCCCCGCACCGGCCTCATCGACCCGGAGGCGGTCGCGGCCGCCATCGGCCCGCGCACCAAGGGTTTGCTCCCGGTCCACCTCTACGGCCAGCTCTGCGACATGCCGAAGCTGCGGGCCATCGCCGACCGGCACCACCTCTTCGTGCTCGAGGACTCGGCCCACGGCATCGAGATGGAGCGCGACGGCGTCCGCCCCGGCCAGCTCGGCGACGCGGTGGTGTTCTCGTTCTACGCCACCAAGAACCTCACGAGCGGCGACGGCGGCGCGATCGCCACCAAGGACGCCAAGCTGGCCGAGCGCATGCGCCGCCTGCGCAACCACGGCGTCTCCAAGGCCGCCGCCGAGCGCCACGGCGCGCTCTACCAGCACTGGGACCTCACGGAGCTCGGCTACAAGGCCAACCTCACCGACCTCGACGCGGCGCTGCTCCGGCCGCAGCTGCCCAAGGTCGAGGCCAAGCGCGACCGCCGCCAGGTCTTGGTCGAGGGCTACGAGCGCAAGCTCCGCGAGGCCATCGGCGTGCGCGTGCCCACCATCTCGCGGCGCGGCGTCCCGTGGCTCGTCGAGCGGCGCGGCACGAGCAGCCACCACCTCTTCACCATCCAGCCGCCCGTGGCGCTGCGCGACGAGATGCTCGCGGCCCTCGGCAAGGCCGGCATCGGCACCGCGGTGAACTACCGCGCCATCCACACGCTCACGTATCTCGTCGAGAAGCTCGGCCTGGCCCGCGGCACGCTCCCCGTCGCCGAGGAGATCGGCGATCGGACCATCTCGCTCCCGCTCTACCCGACCTTGACCGAGGCCGAGCAGGATCGGGTGGTCGAGGCCGTCTCGGCCGCGTGGCGCGAGGGGTCGTGACCGTCCCCGCCGCCGACCAGGGGCGGCCCACGTACAGCGTCGTCGTGCCCGTCTACAACGAGGAGGGCAACGTCGAGGCGCTCGTCGACCGCGTCGTCCCCGTGATGGAGGAGGTCGGCGCGCCGTTCGAGATCCTGTTCGTCGACGACGGGAGCAAGGACGCCACGCCGAAGCTCCTGCGCAAGCTCGCCGAGGCCGACGCGCGCGTGCGGGTCGTGCGCTTCTCCCGCAACTACGGGCAGGAGGCCGCGGTCGAGGCGCTCTACCTCAACGCGCGTGGCCGCTGGCTCATCCAGATGGACGGCGACCTCCAGAACCCGCCGGAGGAGATCCCGAAGCTCCTCGCCAAGAAGGACGAGGGCTACGACGTCGTCTACGGCATCCGCGAGGGCCGCCAGGATTCGCTGTTCCGCGTGGCCGCCTCGCGCGGGATGCAGTGGAGCATGAAGAACCTGATGGAGATCGAGCTCCCCGACGACGTGTCGACCTTCCGCCTCATGAGCGGCCCGGTCGCGCGCCTCGTCGCCGCGCTCCCCGAGCGGCGCAAGTTCTTCAGCGCGCTCCTCGTGTGGAGCGGCGCCCGCATCGGCACCGTCGGCGTGGGGCACGCCGCGCGCCAGGCCGGCACCACCAAGTACAACTTCGGCAAGCTGCTGAACCACACCTTCGACCTCGTGGTCGGCTTCTCGAGCAAGCCGCTCCGCTACCTCGGCACGATGGGGTTCTTCTTCGCCACCGCCGGCTTCCTCCTCGGCGCGTGGACCATCGTCCGCAAGCTCGTGTGGGGCTACGGCGCCCTCGGCTGGTCGTCGATCTTCGCGGCCGTCGTCGTGCTCTCCGGCGTGCAGCTCATGGCCCTCTCGGTCATCGGCGAGTACATCGCCCGCATCTACGTGCAGGCCCAGAGCCGCCCGCTCTACAACATCGCCGAACGCCTCAATTTCAAGGACGACGAGGGTCACCAGCCGTTCGACGAGCTCCAGCGAAGGTCGCTCGAGGAGGCCTCGTGAGCCGCGTTCTCGTGGTGGGTTGCGGCTTCCCGCAGCTCTCCCTCATCCGGCTCGCGCGTAGGCTCGGGCACCACGTCGTCGGCGCCGATCTGAACCCCGAGGCCCTCGGCGTCGCCGACTGCGACGAGTTCGCGCTCGCCTCCACCAACGACGTCGACGCGCTGGTCGCCGCCGCGCGCGCGTTTCGCGTGGACGCGGTCACCACCACGGGCAGCGAGGTCTCGCTCAAGTCGACGGCCGACGTCGCGGCGCGCCTCGGCCTCCCGTTCCACGCCGACCCCGAGACCGTGCGCCGCTGCCAGGAGAAAGACCTGATGCGCGCGAGCGACGAGGCGGCCGGCGTGGCGGTGCCTGCGGTCGCCGGCTGCCGCACGCTCGACGAGGCGCGCGCCTTCGTCGCCGCCCAAGGCTACCCCGTGGTGGTGAAGCCCGCCCGCGGCTGGGGCCAGCGCGGCGTCTCCCGCGTGGATTCCGACGACGAGCTGCCGAGCGCGTTCGCCGCCGCGCACGAGCACTCGGCGGGCGCGGGCCTCGCGGTGGCCGTGCTCGAGGTGTTCCTCGAGGGCGGCGAATACTCGGTCAACGGCTGGATCGAGGACGGCGAGCTCGTGGCCTACGCGGTCACCGAACGCCTCACGATCCCGGGGAAGAAGCCGCTCGGCGTGATGATCGCCGAGGTCGTGCCGTGTGGCCTGTCCGCCGCCGACGAGGCGCGGGTGGTCGCGGAGGCCCGCCGCGGCGCCGCGGCGCTCGGTCTCCGTCGCGGCCCCTGCTACTCGCAGGTCGTGCTCGGTCCGCGCGGCTGCTTCCTCTTCGAGACCGCGGCCCGCATGGGCGGCGGCTTCGACGCCGACGTCACCCGCCTCGTGAGCGGCGTCGACCTCTACGCGCGCATCCTCGGCCTCGCGCTCGGCGACGCGGCCCTCGAGCGGCAGGGCCCGACGAGCGAGCGAAACGCCGCCGCGGTCGCCAAGTTCCTGATCGGGAAGCCCGGCCGCGTCCGCGCGGTCACGGGGCTCGAGGCGGCGCGCGCGCTGCCGGGCGTCGTCGAGGTCGGCACGTTCGTGCCGGTCGGCGGCGTCGTCCATCCCCTCACCGACGCGGCCAAGCGCGCGGGCTACGTGCTCGCGGTCGGCCCCGACCGCGCGACGGTCCTCGCCCGCGCCGACGCCGCCCTCGCG
>JAEUKC010000007.1:0-5297 GCA_016794445.1 Myxococcales bacterium | reverse complement strand
ATCGGCAAGCTGTCCGACGGCGCGAACCTCGGCCTCTCCGGCCTCGTCCGCGTGGAGCACCGCATCGTGCCGGCGCTCGACGTGACCGCGCGCCTCGGGGCGATCTACTTCCTCCCGAAGGACGCGGGCGGCATCAAGGTGAGCTTGCTCGCCATCCCGCTGCTCGTGGGCGTGCGGGTCCCGTTCGGCGAGGGACCGTTCGTCACCGGCGAGGTCGGCCTCACGCGCGTGTCGGCGCACTCGAGCGGCACGGTCGGCGGCGTCGACGCCTCGGCCAGCTCGGACGCCGAGTTCAAGGGCACGCTGCTCGTCGGCGGCGGCTACCGGTTCGGCGCGTTCGACGTGAAGGCCACGTTCGGCGGGCTCGACCTCGGGCACTTCGGCGACACGTTGTTCCTCGGGGTGAACGCCGGCTACAACTTCGCCGCGTTCTAGGCCGCGCGCTTGCGGGCCTCGGCGGGGGTGTGCCCGGTCCAGCGCTTGAACGCGCGGTGGAACGGGCTCGGCTCCGAGTAGCCGAGAAGGTAGGCCACCTCGGCGATCGCGAGCTTCGGATCGGCGAGGTAACGGAGCGCGAGGTCGCGCCGCAGCTCGTCGAGGAGGGCATCGAACGTGACGCCCTCTTCGGCGAGCTTGCGCTGCACGCTGCGCTCGCTCATGCGCAGCCGGTCGGCGACGAGGGCCAGCGTGGCCTCCCCCTCGCCGAGGCTCCCCGCGAGCACCCGACGTACGCGATCGCCGACGCTCTGCTCGCGCGCCGGTCGCGCGGCGAGGAGCGCCTCGGCGTGCCGCTCGATGACCCGCGACAGCGCCGGATCGGCGGCCACGAGGGAGCGGTGCTGGAGGTCGGCGTCGATCTCGAGCGCGTTCGACCGCTGCGCGAACCGCGGCTCGAGGCCGAAGAAGCGCGCGTACTCGGCGACCACCGCGGGCGAAGGGCGGCCGTGGCGGAACTCGACGGCGCGCGGGATCAGCGGCGCACCGGTGATCTGGGCGCCGATGGTGACGAGCGAACCAACGGTGAAATCGGCCGAGTGCCGCGACTGCACCCCGGACGCGTCGCGGAATCCGTGCTCGATGCGGAGGCGCGTCGCGGACTCCTTCAGCGCGAAGGTCGCCACGTCGTGGACGAGGCGGTTGTAGCGAACGAGGCGCTCGAGCGCGGCGCGCAGGTCGGGCGCGCAGCGCACCGCGTAGTCGAGCACGTCGAACGCGCCGGGTCGGATCGCGAGCGCCGCGTGCAGGCCGAAGGCCTCGTCGCCGGTGCGGCGCGCGGCCTCGTTCCAGAGCGCCTCCTCGAGGGCGAGCGAGATGCGGGCGTCGGGGTCGGCGGCGCGACTCGGGTCGAATCCCGTGGCCGCGCACAGCGCCGCGGGATCGGCGCCCTGCGCCGCCGCGGCGTGCACGATCATGGCGCCGATGACGGCCGACATCTCCACCGCGGACACGCCCCGAGGATGCCGTCGCGCGTCGCCGTCGGCAAGCGCCGTTGGCGCCCTGGGTCAGTCGTTCCGGCGCCTCCCGTCACGGCGAAACCAGCGGAGAATCGGCACTCTCTGGGCATGAACAAGCACCTCGTCGCCGCCCTCTCCCTCGTCACCCTCACCACCCTCGCGAGCTCTGCCGCAGCGGACGAAGGCTCGACCGCGACCCCGGGCTCCGCCTTCCACGCCGACGTCGAGGTCGACCCGACCGCGTACGTGCTCTCCGGGCACTCGCTCCACGTGGGCCTCGGCTACCGCCACGTGCGCCTCGACCTCGGCGCGTTCGCCATGGCGCTACCCTCCTGGGCCCACGGCAACGACGGCTACGACGCCTCGTTCAACGGCTTCGGCGCCAAGCTCCAGGTGTTCCCCTTCGCCGAGCAGCGAGGCTTCTTCGTCGGCGTCGACGGCGGCGTGTCGCGCCTGCTCGCGCGGCGGCAGGGCACGGACCTCGCCTCGGAGCAGCTGCAGGGCGCCGTGGGCGTGGACCTCGGGTACCGCATCTCGCTGCCGGCGGGCTTCTACGTCACGCCGTGGATCGGCGTCAGCTACCAGCTCGGCCGCAAGGACGTCACGCTGGCCGCGGCGGCCTGGCACCAGAACGCCCTCAACGTCTTCCCCGCCGTCCACCTCGGCTACCAGCTCCGCTAGCCGGCCTTTACGCGGGAGAGGGTTCTCCCTAATCCCACCCCGTGCACGTCCCGCCCGCCGTGATGATCCTCGCCTCGCTCGTCGGAGCGGCGTTCGTCGTCGCGTGGCGGCACCGCGAGTCGCAGCGCGCCGTCACCCTGCGGTCGATCGTCATCCCGCCGCTCGGCATGAGCACCGGCTTCGCCATGTTCGTCGTGCCGCAGACGCGGGTGCCGCTCGGCGCCGCGATCGGCGCGTTCCTCCTCGGCGCGCTCGTGCTGTCGTGGCCGCTCGTGCGCACGTCCACGCTGCACGTCGAGGGCGACGCGATCGTGATGCGCCGCTCCAAGGCGTTCCTGTTCATCCTCCTCGGGCTCGTGGCCGTGCGCCTCGTGCTCCGCGCCTGGGTCGAGACCCTGGCCTCGCCGCTGCAGACCGGCGCGCTGTTCTACCTGATCGCGTTCGGGATGATCGTCGTGTGGCGCGGCACGATGCTGGCTCGCTACCGCGCGCTGGTCACGGCGCTGCGTCGCGGTTAGTGCAAGAGGAGCGCGGCGACGACGCCGCCGATGCCCAGCACGAACGAGAGCCCCACGATGACGAACACCATCGTCATCGAGCGCTTGACCGCCTGGTTCACCTGCGCGCCGTACACGTTGTAGGCGTTCGGATTGAAGTTCGCCCCGTAGCCGGCCGGAGGGCCGCCGTACGCCCCCGGCGGTGCCCCGTAGGCCTGAGGGGGCTGCATCGGCGCGCCGTACTGGCCGGGCACCTGCGGCGGCTGCATCCACGGGTTCTGCGCGTGGATCTGCTGCGCCATCACCTGGTTGACCAGCTGGGCCTGCTCGACCGCGCGCGCGTGGTGGGGGAACGCCTGCTTGCAGAACGGGCAGTCGGTGCCGCGCAGCTGCTCGAGCGAGAGCGAAGCCCCGCACGTGCCGCAGCGGTAGAGATCGGCGCTCACGCCTTCCTCACGGCGTGCTCCGGGACCCACTCCTGGCGGCCACCCTCGAAGGCGACCTGCACCTGGCCGGGGGTCGTGCTCATGCACTTGGCCGGGTACTGCTGGCCGTTGGACCAGGTGACGATGACGTTGCACCCCGGGACGACGCCGCCCGTGAGGAACGCGCCGACCTGGTTGAGCCCGTGCCCGAGCGGGTTCGCCATCACGGCCTGCTGGTTCTGCATCGCCTGCTGGTAGGCCGGGTTCATCATGGCGACCTGCATCGGGTTGGCGTTGGCCGGCACCGCGTTGGGGTTCACGCCCATCGCCTGCGCGTAGGGGTTCGCGCCCGCCTGCGGCGTGGGCGGGATCACCCCGGCCACGCGCTGGATCTGCACCTGGCGCGGCTGCCCCCCTGCGCGTAGGCGCTGCTCCTCCTGCGTGATCAGGTTGAAGTGCCCGGCGTACTGGCCCATGTTCGCGGCCATCGTCTGGTTCCACTGGCCAGCGACCTCGGTCCAGTCGGACATGCTCACGCCGCACGACTTCAGGCCGACCTCGGGGCCGTAGACCTTCATCGCTGCGCTGCACGCGACGAAGTCTTCGTAGCTCGCCTGGGCCTGGCCGCCCTTCCGCTTGGCGACGGCCGCCTGGTAGAGCGGCATGTACGCCATCGCGACGCGGCCCATGAGGGACATGTCCTGCATGCGCGCGGTCCAGCCGGCCTTGGCGGCCTCGAAATCGGCCAGGCTCACGCCCTCGGCCTGGATGGCCTGCGCGACACGGTCCTTGTCGTCCATGAAGTCGGCGATCACCGCGCCGAGGTCTGCGTAGCGCTCGAGGGAGATGCCGTTGATCGGCTGCATCGCGGGATCCATGGGCGCCATGGTCGGCGTCCTCTCTCAGGTCGTCAACCCACCGGGAGGCCTGTTCTCGCGCGTCGTTCGACGAGCGCCGACGTTACCTCACGGGGCCTTCGGCTTCGGAGGGCCGACGGAGGACGCCGAGCCGGAACCCGGAGCCGAGGGCGGCACGGGCGGCGCGCCGTAGATGTCGGCCTGGCGCGGATCGAGCGCCTTCTTCAGCTCCTCCTTCAGCGCGGCCTTCATCTGCTCCTCTTCCTTGGGAGTGAGGCTCGACGACGGCACCGCCGATTTTTTCACCGTCGCGGGATCGAGCGGCGCGATCTCCTTCGGCTTGTCCTTGCAACCCATCGCCAGCGCGCACGCGAAGAACGCGATCGCGCCCCTCGACGTGCGCCCGAGGCGCACCTCGCGCGCGCAGAACGGACAGGCGCGCTCGTCGACGTGGACGTGGCGGCGACACTCGGGGCAGGGGAGGTAGGCCATCAGAAGTGGTAGCTCACTGTATACGGCAAACAGGTCTTCGCGGTGGGGCCGTCCACGCGGACGAAGACGCGCGCCGAGTCGTCGCCGCCGGAGGTCGCACCCGTGCAGGCGTGCTGCAACGAGACGCTCTCGGCCCCGCAGCAGGCCACGTCACCGCTCTCGAGCGTGGTGCTCGTGCCCTCGCGGCAGCCCTTGAAGGTGGTCGTCCCGGCGTTGCAGCGGGCGAACACGCAGAGCCGCACGTCGGGCGTGGAGGCGGTGGCGGTGGCATCGACCGCGCACCCCACGGTGTCCTTGCCGCCGAACGCCCAGAAGTCCGCGTCGCTCGGGCCCGCGATCACGCCGGTGAACTTGCCCCCGCTGCCGTCGCAGTCGTCGACGAAGGCGAGGAAGCGGGCTTTGTCCACGGTCTCGTTGCCCGCCGGCTCGGCGTCGCAGGCCGCGTCGACGCCGCCGTCGGTGACGGTCGCGCCACCGTCGTCGCAGGCCGCGAGGAGCGAGAGGACCGCGAACCATCCGCGCATGGCCTCCATGATGCCACCTCGGCACGTGTCGTGCTCGGTGAGAGGTCCGTGGCTCGCTCCTTCCTCGAATGGGTCCGCGCGGCGCGTCGCAAGTACCCGCTCCGCGACGTGGCGCACGTCACGTTGCCCCACCACGCGGTCGCCATGATGGCCTCGTACGTGCTGCGGCCGCACCGCGCGCCCCTCGCGACCGACCTCGAGGCCCGGGATCCGGAGGCGCTCGATTTGGTGCTCGAGGGCGCGCGGTTCCTCGGGCGCCACTGGTTCCGCGCCGAGATCGAGGGGGTCGAGCACGTGCCGCGCGAGGGCGCCGCCCTGCTGGTCGGCAACCACAACGGTGGGTTCCTCACCTTCGACACCTACCTCA
>JAEUKC010000368.1:0-22733 GCA_016794445.1 Myxococcales bacterium | reverse complement strand
CGTGATGGCCGACCGCCTCGCGACGGAGCCGGTCGAGGACCACCTGTTCGAGATCTACGCGGCGCAGGGCAAGCTCTCGGGCGAGCTGTTCCGCATCTTCCACATGGGGCACTACGAGCTGCCGGTCTACGAGGTGTTCCTTCGGGCCCTGGCGCGCGTGGTGTGACCCCCGCCCACTTCTGGGGGTTGGATCTATATCCCTTCGCAGCATTCCTTCCCAAAGACCGCTCCGCTTCGACCTGGCGACTGCCGGGTTGAGCCGGCGTGCAGCCGCAGCATGTCCCAGGGTGGTCGCTTGCGCTGCGCTTCGCTGCCAAGGGCGCGCGTCGGCGTGGCGGAGCGGGTCGGACTCGAAGATGATGGATCAGCGGCGGTCGAAGGTGCGAGCCAGCTCAAGGATGGAAATGGACAGAGTGGGGAAGCAGCAGAGCAATCCGTTCTCCACAGGCGGTGGAGGGGGCGCATTTGAGATCCAAGTGCAAACCGCGTTCGCTATCTTGATGCTTTCGGGTGGATTTGCACCTTGTCTGGAGCCGTGGCCGATAGCGGAGATCGCGCTTCAGGCTAGACGCACGGGATACCGCACTGATGACTGTGTTGTGACTGCAGTAGAGCCAGTGCGTGGCCGAACGAGTCGACTGCTGACACAAATAAAGCATGCGGTCGCTTTTACTGAACGCGACCAGGTTTTCGGAGAGGCAATTCATGCGGCGTGGACTGATTTTCGGAACACAAAGCTATGTGATCCAGACGAGGACGCTATAGCATTGGTCACGGGCCCACTGAGTGCACAGGACATTGCCAATGTGAGACCCCTGCTCGAATGGGCTCGAACGTCGGCCAGCGCTCATGACTTCGTCACGATGGTCCAGACTGCGAATTTAGCGAGTGACGCGAAAAGGCAGAAGCTCAAGGCTTTCAGAGTTCAGTTGCAGGCCGCAAACGGTGGTGTGGCTGTTGCGGACGACCGTCTGTGGGCATTTATGCGATGCTACCATGTGCTAGGCTACGACCTAGACATTCGGTCAGGTGTGACGCTGTCGCTTCTCAATTCACACATTGCTCGGTTCGGCGGAGACGTTCGGACGGTGTGGTCAAGGGTCGCGAGTGCGGTCTCGTACTTCAATCAGAACGCTGGCACTATCACTCGAGATACGCTGCCGAGGGACATTCTGGACATGTTTGCAGAACGTCTGGGCCAGAGAGTCGTCCCAGATGCGTTTCTGCGCCAGCCAGACGCGTCGCCATCGGGTCCATCTGTCGGGCTCGATGAGTCGTTGAAGATCGCGTCGCTTGTCGGCGCATGGAACGAGGAGTTCCCCGACGATGTTGAGGCCATTGCCCACCTGTTGGGGAGTCGAGAGTAGCCCATGGTTGCACCTGTATCGGCATGGCTGCAGCGCATGACGGAATTGAGCCGGCAGCCGACTGCGCATATCGAGCGCAGAGGCACCGGTTTCGTTGTTGCTCGCAGAAAGGAGTTGTGGAACGAGGTCGGTCCGCTGCTGACGGATCAGCAGCTCGTCCAAGTTGAGAGACTCGCAGTAACGGTACTGCAATCGCGGGTAGAGCCAGTTCGGGCTCACAGCGCCCAGCCGCGCGAAGGTGCGTCCAGGACCTTCTCTCCTGAAATGCGCCGTGGCCTTGCCGAGACCTTGGCCCTACTTGGGTCTGCTTCGCACGTCCTGACCTCGTGTTCTCCCGGGGTGGCGGAGGCGACTGCGGCCCGAGTGGTGACTCGACTGCTCTCGAATAGCGAGCGACCTCTCTGGATACCGCTGGGTGAGTTGCTTCCCATTCTCGCAGAAGCTGCGCCGGGGCCGTTTATTGATGCTGTGGAGGTCGCCTTGGCCTCGAAGCCATCGCCACTGGCGGCGCTATTTGATGAAGGGAGCAGCGAACTCACCGTAGGTGCGACGACAGGTCTTCTTCCAGCACTCGAGTGCCTCGCGTGGGATGCGGACTTTCTCGGCCGCAGCATCCTGACACTCGGCGCGCTCGCCGCATCGGACACCGCTGGGAGTTGGGGTAGGCGGCCGCGCAACTCTGCCGTAAGCGTCTTGCTCCCCTGGCATCCTCAGACGCGGGCCGGTATTCCCAAGCGGAAAGCGGCCATGCTGGCGCTACTGCGCGAACAGCCGGGTGTAGGTTGGGATGTACTGCTGGCTCTTCTACCCCAATCACGGGCGTTTGCTTCTGACACACACAGACCGCGATGGCGGCAAATGGTGTCGTCAGACGAGCAGACAACGGCATCTGCCTACTGGGAACAAATCGGCATATATCTGGGGCTTGCCATTGATGAGGCGGGGCGTAGCTCCGCGCGAACAGCGGATCTGGTCGACCATATACCACATATGACTCCGGACTTGCGGACGAGATTTCTGGAACACGTTGTGTCAGAAAAGGTGCTTGGACTCGCAGAGCACGAGCGTTGCTTAATCTGGGAAGCGCTGTTGCGTGTTGCGGTGAAGCATCGGAGTTTCTCCGATGCGGATTGGGCAATGAAAGCAGAGGTTGTGTCGGAACTCGAGAAGGTGGCGTTGATATTGCAGCCTGAATCCGTGCTGATGCGGTATCAAAGGCTGTTTGATGGTAAGCGTGGGAATGTCATCGAGTGGCGCGGCGACTATGGTGAGCAGCAGAGAATGCTAAAGGAGCGAAGGCGCGCCGGCGTTCTCGATGTGCTCAATGTCTTGGGTGTTGATGGCGTCATGGATATGGCTAAGACGGTGCGGTCTCCGCGATTGCTTGGGGAGACATTGGGCGGGGTAGACAGCAAGACTCTGGAGGAGAGGCTCCTGCCCGATGGATTGGCTAGCGGGCAGTCTCATATTGCAGAGTTGGTCCTTGGGTTTGTGTTCGGCAGGGTCGAGGCTCTAGGTTTGGACTGGGTCGAGTCGATAGGGATGCGATTGTGGACGCAGGAGGAGAGGGGGGCGCTACTAAGGCTGTTGCCACTGGGCCGTCGTGTCTGGGCATTGGTGGAAGAGTTGCTCGATGATGTTGGTCTGTACTGGGACAGCGTGGTCGTTGAACCGTACCAGATTGACGCGGCGGACCTTGAGCTAACCGCGAGGCACCTGCTGGGTCATCGGCGCCCAGCCTCGGCAATTCAGTGTCTTGAGTTGCTCGTTCGCGGAGAGCGAAAATCCGAGTCGAACACGGTTTCCCGCGATGTGGTGATCGAGGCCTTGAGGACGCCTGGAGCGGCGAGCGTTCTTGAGCTGGATCCGAGGTCGGCCCGCGCGCTCGTTGTCTGGCTGCAGAGTGATCCAGAGGTGAGCTTGGAAGACATGTGGGAGATTGAGTGGCGCTACATTCCAATTTTGGACGCGTTCAATGGAGCGTCAGCCCGTTTGCTTGGCCGTCGATTGGCAGCGGATCCAGACTACTTTTGTGAAATTGTGCGAAAGGTCTATAGGTCAAAGGTGGTTGTTGAGATGGAGCCGCTTGGCGCAACTGATGCTATTGAAAGTGGGTTGCCAACAGCGGCCGAAGTTGAAGATGCAGAGAAGGCGTATCAACTATTGCGTGAATGGCGACTGCCGCCAGGGTGTGTGGAAGGTTCGTTGGAGCTCGACGTGTCTGCCCTCAAGACTTGGGTTCGGCGGGCGATGGATTCCGCAGCTAGCACCGGACATGTCGAGGTCGCCATGGATCACTTAGGGGAGGTGTTGACCTACGGCCCCCCCGACCCGAGCGGGCTCTGGGTGCATCGCGGAATTGCCGATGTTCTCGATTCGCCCGAGGGAACGCAGTTGCGCTCGGGTTTCACGCGTGAACTATTCAACTGGCGCGGAACCCACACATATACGGCTGGCCGAGAAGAGCGCGCATTGGCCGAGCAGTACCGAGAGAAGGCTGAGGCGGTCGAACTCGAGGGTTACACACGATTGGCAGCGGAGCTCAGGGAGCTTGCAAGGTCGTATGATTCCGATGCTCAGCGCGAGATGGCTCGACGTCGGGGCTAGCGGTCACTGCGCGAAGTCGAGGCAGACCTTGGGCCCGGCGTCCTTCTTCGGCGGCGCGATCTTCAGACACGGGTGCGGCTTCGTATCCGGCGGCCCCGTGTCCGGCGGCCCCGTGTCCGGCGGCCCCGTGTCCGGCGGCGGGACCGGCGACAGACACACCTGCGGCGAGAGACACGGCTGCGGAACCGTGGTCGCGTCTTCGTCCGGAGCGCTCGTGTCCTCCACGCCCTCGTCGGGTGCGCTCATGGCGTCGGGAGGGGCCGTCTTCAGGCACGGCTGCGGCGCGGGCGGCTCGCACCCGATGGCGATGGTGGAGATCGCGGCCGCGACGAACCGGCTCCGGCGCTCGAGGATCTTGCGACGCGCGTCGTCCATGGGCGGAGGATACCGCTATTGCGTCTTGGGGCCGAGCTGCATGCAGACGCACTCGTTCGGCGTGTCCCCCGAGCACGCGCACCCGACGCCGCATTGGACGTTGCCGCACGGCTCCTTCTGCTCGACGTCCTTGGCCGCGAGGCAGGCGGGCTTGTCGGCGACGAGCGCGCACGCGCTGCCTCCCGCGCACGGAATCGCCTCGCCCCCGACCAGCTTGCCGTCGTAGCAGGTGCCGTTCGGATCCGGCTTGGGCGTGGCAGCCGGGGGCGCGGTGCAACCGACGAGCGCCACCGCGAGGAGGATCGTGCGCATGCCCGCTACGACCCGTCTCCCGCGGCGACCTTTGATTACTTCCCGACGAACGCGGCCTGACGCTTCTCGACGAAGGCCGCCATGCCCTCTTTCTGGTCGGCGGTGCCGAACAGCATGGCGAAGGCCTGCGCCTCGAGCTCGTTGGCGGAGGGGAGCCCCGCGTCGCCGCGGCGCATCACGACCTTGGCCTGCGCCACCGCGACCGGACCCTTGCTCGCGATCTTCGCCGCCACCACCTTCACCTTGGCGAGCAGCTCGGCCTGCGGGAACACCGCCTCGCAGAGGCCGATGCGGTGGGCCTCGGTGGCGTCGATGATGTCGCCGGTGAGCACGAGCTCGCGCGCCTTGCCGACGCCGACGCGCCGGATCAGCCGCTGCGTGCCGCCGAACCCGGGGATGACGCCGAGGTTCACCTCGGGCTGGCCGAACTTGGCCTTCTCGCCCGCGTAGATCAGGTCGCACGCCATCGCGAGCTCGCACCCGCCGCCGAGCGCGAAGCCCTGCACGGCCGCGAGGATGGGGAACGCGCAGCTCTCCATCACCTGGCCGAGCTGGTGGCCGAGGTCGGCGAGCGACTTGGCCTCGACCACCCCGAGGGTGCGCATGGCCGCGATGTCGGCGCCCGCGATGAAGGCCTTCTCGCCCGCGCCACAGAGGATGGCCACGCGGACGTCGCCGGCGGCGGACAGCTCCTGGAACGCCGCGAGCAGGCGGACGAGGACCTCGCGGTCGAGCGCGTTGAGCTTCTCGGGGCGGTTGACGGTGACGAGGGCGACGTGGCCTTCGCGGGCCACGAGCACGGGGGCTTCCGACATGACGGCTCCTCTTTTGGGCGACGCCCGTTGACCGGGAATGCGGAGCTGATTACCACGACCGACGCGCCATGCCGACCTACGAGTACGCTTGCCGAGCCTGTGGCCACCACTTCGAGGAGATCCACAAGATCAGCGACCCGCCGGTCGAGGTCTGCCCCAAGTGCGGGGAGAAGCAGGCCCAGCGGCTGATCTCGCAGGGCAACTTCATCCTCAAGGGCGGGGGCTGGTACACGACCGGCGGTTACGGCACGACCGGCACGGGCAGCGGTGCCACCTCGTCGTCTTCGTCGACCACGTCCACGCCGAAGACCGAGACCAGCACCGAGACCAAGACCGAGTCCAAGCCGGCCGAGACCAAGACCGAGACCAAGTCCGAGCCGTCGAAGGACTGAGCCAACCCGGAGCGGAGGACCGGGAGCGACCAGGAGCTAGAACAGTCGGGGCAGCTCCGGGCCGAGCGAGTGCAGGAACGTGTCCTCCCGCGCGATCTCCGCGACCTTCGCGTCGTCGACCGCCCCGCGGGCGATCATCTCGAGCAGCGCGCGCAGGCGCTCGTCGTGCAGCTGGGCGCGCCCCTCCGCGAACTGCCTCGTCGTGTCCTTGCGGATCATGAACGGCCAGTCCGAGGCCGAGAGCAAGAGGTGCTCGACGACGGCTTGCTGCAGGGCCGGACAGCTGGGCCGCGGCCGCCGATCGATGGCCGCGCCGAGGGCGTGCGCGCCGCGCCGCACGCGGCGCAGGACGTGGGCGTTCTCCTCGCAGATCCACGTGTCGCTACGGCCGGCCTCGCCCCACGTGCTCGCGGCTGGCGTGGCCTGCACGAGCATCGGACGCGCCTCGAGGTGGTCGCGGAGCGACAGGGCGGCGAGGGTCGGGTGCTCGGCGAGCAGCCGCAGCACCTCGTCGAGGAACCACGGCCCCTCGTACCACCAGTGCCCGAACAGCTCCGCGTCGAACGGCGCCACCGAGAGCTCCCCCCGTCGAAGGTGTCCCCGCGCGTCGACGAACGAGCGCGCGTGTCCCCGCGCGGTCGCCTCGGCGACGCGAGGGTCCCACGGCGCCTTGTGCGAGAGCGGCACCTCGCGGCCGGTCACGCGGTGGAGCTTGAGGCCCGTCGCCACGCGGGTGCCGTCCGGCCCGACCTCGCCGAGCAGCTGCTCGACCGGTCGATCGAAGCCGACGTCGCGGTGCCACTCGCGGTAGGCGGCGTGCCCGGGGAAGCCCACCTCGGCGGACCACACCTCCTCGCTCGCCGCCGGATCGCGGCCGAACAGCGCGACGCCGTGGGCGCTCGCGATCGGCGCGCGCACGCCGAGCGGCGGCTTCGGGCGCGCGCCGAGCACCGCGTCGGCCTCGACGACCGCGTAGCGCAGGCCAGCGCGCGCGATCGCTGCCTCGACGACGCGATCGATCGCGCACTCCGGGAGCCAGAACCCCGTGGGCGCGAACCCCGTCGCGTTGCGGAACGCGAGGGCACCGATGCGCACCTGCGCATCGAGCGCGCGTGGCGGAAGCGCAGGCAGGAACGCATGCGTCGCTGCGCTGGCGAGCAGGTCGAGTCGCCCGATCGTGGCGTGGTGGACGAATCCCCCGACGACGTCGCCCCCGTGACGCGCGAGCACCGTGCGCGCGCGCGCGGTGCGGTCGCGGTGGAAGGTGAGCGCGGGCAGGAACTCGGGCGGCGTGCGCGGGAGCTCGGCCGTGACGAGCGCGTCCAGCCGGTCGAGCCGCGTGGCGAAACGCCCCATGAGGAGCGGATCGCGCAGCATCTCGATCAGCGTGGGGGTGAGGCCCAGCGAGAGCGAGCCGGGAACGCCGTCGGCCTCGAGCCGATCGAACACGTCGAGGAGCGGGAGATACGTCTCGAGCAGGGCCTCCTCGAGCCAGCGGCCCTCGAGGTGGCGGTCGTCGTCGGGAGCCCGGACAAAGGGGAGGTGGGCGTGGAGGACCAGGGCGAGGTGGGCGCGCGGCCGTCCGCCAGGGAGGACCCCTGGGGTTGCGGGGACTTCGAACATCTTTGCCACAAGTTTGACACCCCCCCCACCCGTTCAGTACCGTCCCTACGTATACCTGATCGGCCAGCCGGCGTAGCCCTCCACCCGTCCTCGGGTTGGGGGTTGCCTCGGGTTTCCGATCGGGGAGCCCCAAGGAGCTCGTGTCCCCATGCAAGGCCTGACGCACCGCCAACAGATGGTCCTCGAGTACATCCGCAGGTCCATCCACGATCGCGGCTACCCCCCCACCTTGCGGGAGATCGGCGCTTTCATGGGGATTCGCAGCACCAACGGGGTCAACGACCACCTGCGGGCGCTCGAGCGCAAGGGCTACCTCACCCGCGAGGACATGAAGTCACGCGCGCTGCGGCCGCTCGACGGCATGCACCCGCACAACGCGGCGGCCAACGGCGATCTGCTCGGCGCGATCGGTCGCGCCAACGCGGCGCTCAGCGGCGCGCTCCCGAGCGCCGGGCTCGACGCCGAGGCCGCCAACGACGCCCGGCCGCCCAATGGTGAGCGCACCACGCTGCGCGACGACGACGAGCGCCTGGTCGAGGTGCCAGTGGTCGGTCGCGTCGCCGCGGGTCAGCCGGTCCTCGCCGAGCAGAACATCGTCGACACGGTGCGCATCGACCGCATGCTCGTGCGCGGCGGCCGCGACGTCTTCGCCCTCCGCGTGCAGGGCGAGTCGATGATCGAGGCCGGCATCCACGACGGCGACTACATCTTCGTCCGCAAGCAGCCGAGCGCCTCTCGCGGCGACATCGTCGTGGCCCTCATCGGCGACGACGCCACCGTGAAGTACTACTTCCCCGAGAAGGAGGCCGTCCGCCTCCAGCCGGCCAACGCCGCCATGGCGCCGATCTACGTGCGCGCCAGCGACTTCAAGCAGAGCATGATCCTCGGCGTCGTCGTCGGCGTCTACCGCAAGCTCTAGCGGTTGGTCCCGAGCCTCCTCACCGAGCTCTTCCTCCCCCTCGCCCTCGGCGTCATCATGCTGGGGCTCGGTCTCTCGTTGACCGCGGCCGACTTCCGGCGCGTGCTCGTCGTGCCGCGCGCGGTGCTCATCGGCCTCGGGTGCCAGGTGGTGCTGCTGCCGCTCGTCTGCTTCGGCATCGCCAAGGCGTTCGGGTTGCCGCCGGTGCTCGCGGTCGGGCTGATGTTGCTCGCGGCGGCGCCGGGCGGCGCGGTGGCCAACCTGTTCTCGCACCTCGCGCACGGCGACGTGGCGCTCAACGTCACGCTGACGGCGGTGAACAGCGTGCTGTCGCTGGTCACGCTGCCGCTCGTGGTCGGGCTCTCGGTCTCGCACTTCCTCGGGGTGCACCACCACATCCCGATGCAGCCGAGCAAGGTGGTCACGGTGTTCCTGCTGGTGATCGTGCCGATCGCCCTCGGCATGCTCGTGCGGGCGCGGCGGTCGGACATCGCGGCGCGCATGGGGCGGCCGGTCAAGCTGCTCTCGGCGGTGTTCCTCCTGCTCGTGATCGTGTTCGCGGTGATCAAGGAGCGCGCGAGCCTCGGCCCCGCGTTCCGCGCGGTGGGGCTGCCGGCGCTGGTGTTCAACCTGTCGAGCCTCTCGGTCGGATACCTCGTGCCGCGCGCGCTGCGCCTCGAGAAGCGGCAGGCCACGGCGATCGGCATGGAGATCGGCATCCACAACGGGACGCTCGCGATCGCGGTCGCCAACAACGTCCTCGGCAACAGCGCGATGGCGCTGCCAGCGGCGATCTACAGCCTGATCATGTTCTTCACGGCCGCCGGCTTCGGGTGGCTCGTGCGCGGGTCCGAGCCCGCCTGATCACGCGGGGTCTTGCGCCGGCTCCGGGTCGCGGACCGGCAGCGGGAGCACGTCGAAGCGGCTGACCTTGCCGCTCGGCCGGAACACCGGCGCGTTGACCCGGCGGAAGGTGCCGCTCTCGTGGGGCGACGGGCGCTTGTGCTTGTCTTCGGGGTGGCACATCAGCGGGTCCTCATCCAGAAAGAGCCCCCCGAGAGGCGCAGCGCGCCGAGGGGACCATCCCCGAACAGGCGCCGCGTCTCCGCCGAGAGCTCGGGGTCGAAGAAGGCGAAGTAGCTCGGGAACTCCACCGAGAGCCGGCTCTCGCCGTAGAGCAGGGCGGTCGCGAGCAGGTACTGCTCGTTGTAGATGCGCCCGAGCCACTCCGGCGGGTAGTCGTCCGGCAAGCAGATGTCGTGCACGTGGACGAGCGTCCCGGGCGGCGCCTGCGGGAGCACGTCGAGGAAGAACGCGGTCACGTCGGAGTTCTGCAGGCTGCGGTGCGAGTTGTCGGCGAACAGCAGATCGTTCGGCGACATGCTGGAGAAGACCTCGGGGTCCACGTCCTCGAGCCGCATGCGCACGACCTCGTCGGAGAGGTGGTCGATCGAGGCGCGCGGCTCGGGATCGATGGAGATGATCTTGGTCTTGAGGCCGTGGTCGGCGATCGCGCGGCGCGCGAAGCGGGTGGAGTTGCCGGAGCCGATCTCGACGAAGGTCTCGGGCTCGTGCACGCACAGCATGCCGTAGAGCGCGATCGCGTCGAGCGGAGGGAACCAGTCGTTCTTCCAGTGCGGCGTGCGGCCGTCGCCAGCGTCCTCGAGGGGGATCTTCTCGAGCGCGGGCTTGAGCTCGGCGAAGAGGCGCAGCGTCTCGAGGTAGCGCTCGCGTCCCGCCGCGAAGATCCGCTGCAGGCGTGGGTGCGCGGGCTTGCCAAAACCCCAGCGCGGGGAGAGGCGGTAGCTGTAGTCGCCGAAGCTGACGTTCATGCCGGGGCGCGGCGCGGGCGCTTCGAGGGCGGGGGCAGGGGCGTGGGGGAGCGTCGCGACAGCGGCCATGGCGGCCCGAGGAGCAACGGGTGTGCCTCGCTCGAGAAGCGGGTTTGTTCGATCCCGGAGCGTCAACCGCTTGGCGGTGGCGGCGCCGGTGACGCTGGCCGCCCGGTCGCGCTCAGATCGAAGGGTGGGGGCTCATCGGCTTGCCACCGAGCTTGATGGGCTTCGACGAGGGCGCCGGGCCGATCACCGGGGGCGGCGGCACGGGCACCACCTTCACGGCGGGCATCTCGCCCTCGATGTCGGGGCCGTTCGCGGCGGGCGGGATCGAGGGCGCCGTCGTCGCCGTCGACGAAGGGGTGGCCGACGTCGTGGTGAGCACCGAGGTGCGGACGGGGTCGGCGCCGATGGAGTCCTGCGAGCCGGCCGAACACCCGAGCGCGGCGAGCGCGAGCGCGATGGCCGCGGCGGTCGGGAGGCACGTGACCGCCACCGCGGGCGACAGCGGACGGGCCACGGGCGGGGGCAGAGCGGGGCGGACCTTGCGACGCATTCCCCTTCTACGCGCGAGGAACGAAGAAGATCTACCGGCCGCGAAGAGGCGTGCCTTGACCGATGCTGCGCGATGATCCATGATTGATTTTCCATGCGCTCCCTGGCCCTCGTCGTCCTGTCCTCCGCCGACTCCTCAGAGTCATGCGCGGACGACCGCGTGCGCGAGGGCAGAGAAGCAGCCTAGTTCCCCCGAGAACCAAGCCTCCTTCGACCCCCTCCGGCCGCCGCCCGAGGGGGTTTTCGCATTTCCAGCCCTCTCCTCGGCCCGCCGCTTCCCACCGACTCTGGGTCATGCCCGACCCGAGAACCAAGGAGAAACGATCATGGGCAAGGTCCATCTCAATGTCGGAACCATCGGACACGTCGACCACGGCAAGACCACCCTCACGAGCGCGATCACCAAGGTGATGGCGGCCTCGTTCGGCGGTCGCGCGCGCTCGCTCGAGCAGATCGACAGCGCGCCCGAGGAGCGCATGCGCGGCATCACCATCAACCTCGCGCACGTCGAGTACGAGTCGGCGACGCGGCACTACGCGCACATCGACTGTCCGGGACACGCCGACTACGTGAAGAACATGATCACCGGCGCGTCCCAGATGGACGGCGCGATCCTGCTCGTCGACGGCTCGCAGGGCCTCGAGGCGCAGACGCGTGAGCACGTCCTGCTCGCCAAGCAGGTCGGCGTGCAGCGCCTGGTCGTGTTCGTCAACAAGGTCGACGTCGCGGACCCCGAGCTCCTCGAGCTCGTCGTCCTCGAGGTCGCGGACCTGCTCGCGGAGCACGGCTTCGCGGGTTCCCCCGTCGTGAAGGGCTCGGCCCTCGAGGCCATCCGCTCGATCGACGCGGGGCTCGCGGACAGCGCGAAGACGGCGCCGATCCGGGCGCTCGTCGAGACCATGGACGCGTATTTCCCCGATCCGGAGCGCGACCTCGCGTCGCCGTTCCTCATGCCGATCGAGGACGTGTTCACCATCGAGGGTCGCGGCACCGTGGTCACGGGGCGCGTCGATCGCGGCGTGCTGCCCGTCGGGCAACCCGTCGAGATCGTCGGCCTCGTCGACGAGGGGGCTCCGCGCGTCGTCGTCGTCACGGGCATCCAGTCGTTCCACAAGGACCGGCCGGACGCGCGCGCCGGCGAGAACGTCGGCCTGCTCCTCCGCGGCATCAAGCGCGACGAGGTCACGCGGGGGCAGGTCGTGGCCATCCCGGGCTCGATCCACCCCCACGCCGAGGGTGAGGCCGAGATCTACGTCCTCACCGCGAAGGAGGGCGGCCGTCACACCGCGTTCGCGCGCGGGTACAAGCCGCAGTTCTTCTTCGGCACCACCGACGTCACGGGGACGCTCGAGACGGAGACCGAGGTGCAACCGGGCGATCACGCGCGGGTGCGCTTCTGCCTCCAGCGCCCGATCGGCATCGAGGCCGGCATGCGCTTCGCCCTCCGCGAGGGCAGTCGCACGGTCGGCGCCGGCGTCGTCCTCGGCGTGCGTTAGACCGAGGGACCCCACCCCTGCAGAGGGGTGGGGCTCCTCACCCGAGAGTCCGAGGCGGCTTGCGAGTGCGCGAAAGGCTCACGGCCCGCACATGTCGAGCGGCTCGCTCCGGCACACCTTCGCGCGCGAGTTGCACTCCCAGTCGCCGCCCTGGAACAGCCCCATGAACGAGCAGAAGGCCCCGGCCGGGCAGTCGGCTGCGGTGTCGCAAGGCGTGAAGCAGCCCCTGACGCCCGAGCCGGACGTGCCCGCATCCTCGTAGCGGTCGTCGATGCACTTGCCGCCGGCGGTGGGCTCGCAGACCGGCATGAAGTCCTCGCACGGCGACCACCGGGGCGACGTCGCGAACACGGAGACCGCGACGCAGTGTCCGCTCGCGGGGTCGACCACCTGATCGCTGCCGAGGGCGTCCGAGCCGTCGCGCGGGATGCACTGCACGATCGGGCGCGTCTCGCCGGCTTCCAGCGGCTTCGACCGGGCGGCGATGCACCGCGTGCCGTCCGAGCGCTCCTCGTCGTAGATCACGCCGTACACAGGCCGGCAGCGCGTCGACTGCTTCTCGCAGTCCGCGAGGTGATCGGCGCAGAACTTCGCGTCGGGATGCGCGGACAGGACGTTCGAAGGAGCGCGCGTCGACGCATCGACCGGCGCGGGCTCGCGCGTGCTGCTGCATCCGAGCAACACCACCGCGAGTACGACACGCATGGCTGATTGTGACACGTCGAACGAGCATCGAGGGAAGGCGTCGCCTGGAGGTGCCATGAATGCTACCGTGGTAGCATGGAGCGCAGTCGTCGGCCCCACGGGCTCAGGACCCAGAAGATCAGCATCTCCGTCAGCAAGGACGATCTCCGCCTGCTGACCGAACGCGCCCGGCGCGTCCATCGCGGCAACTTGTCGGCCGTCGTCCACGAGATGGCCGAGACCCTTCGCCGGAAGGAGGCTCTCGTGGCCCTGTTGGATGACTTTGGCGGCGAGCCCTCCACGGCGGCGGAGCTCCAAGCGCTTCGCGACGAGATCGCGCACGCGCCCACCGGCAAGCCCCGGCGCCCAGCGGCATGACCGCGTTCACGTTGGACACAGGCGCTCTCATCGCCCTCGAACGGCGACGGCAGAGGATGCGCCACGTCTTGGATCTCGCGGTTGCCGACGAGATTACGGTCGTGGTCCCCAGCGTGTGCGTCGCGGAGTGGTGGCGCGGGCGCAGTGACCAGCGCGAGGCCATTCTCCACGGGATGGTCGTCGAGCACACCGACGATGTTCTGGTTCGGCTGGCGGGGGAGGCGCAGGCGCAGATAGCCGGCGCAACCTGCATCGACGCGATCGTGATGGCCAGCGCGGCCCGGCGCGGTGGCGTGGTCTTCACCTCCGACGTCGCCGACCTTCAGCGCCTGCAGGCGGTATTTCCCTCGGTCCGCGTGCTCGGCGTCTAGGCGTTCGCCCGCTCCCGCCGCGCGAGGTGGGCGATCCCGAGGGCGATCGCCGGCAGCCCCATGGCCCCCGCGAACGCGAGCAGGAACGAGTCGACGCGCGCCGAGAACGCCCCGACCGCCGCGTAAGCGAGCGAGATGCCGGCGTTGGCCAGCGCCGAGAGGATCATCGTGCGCCCGAACGGCACGCCGCACGCTCCCGCGAACAGCACCGAGGCCTCGGCGAGCACCGGCACCGGCCGGGACACGACCAGCGCGGCGCTCCCGAACCGCTCGCCGATGCGCTCGGCGCGCGCGAGCTCGTCCCCCCCCAGGTAGCGGCGCAGGCCCACGCGGCCGACCGATCGACCGATCGCCCAGCCGACGAGACACCCGAGCATCATGCCCGCCCACGAGACGAACGCGCCGCCGGCGAAGCCGAAGAGGGCACCCGACGCGGTGGAGACCAGGCTCGAGGGGACGGGCAGGAGCACGTCGGCCGCGAGCAGCCCGGCGACGACGACGGCGAGCACGACGGTCGGCGGGCGGCCGAGCACGACGGTGGACCACGCGGTGATCGAGCGCTCGAAGAAGGCAAACGGCAGCAGGATCAAGGCCAGGACGACGACGAAGACCGAGGCCCACCGCAGCGCGGGGCGCTTGTTCATCGCGCGAGCCTAGCGGGCTACGCTGCGTGCATGGTGACCGAAGCGGAGCTCCTCGCGGCGGTCTTCGCCGACCCCGAGGTCGACGCGCCGCGGCTCGTCTACGCCGACTGGCTGCAGGAGCGGGGCGACCCTCGTGGAGCGTTCATCGCCGCGCAGTGCGCCCACGGCCGCGCCGAGGCCGCGCCGCTCGAGCACGAGGCCGCGTGGCTCGGCGAGCTCGCGGAGCTGCTCGACCCCGAGTGGCGCCGCACGCGTACCAGGTTCCAGCGCGGGTTCCTCTCCCACGCGTGCCTCCGTCGCGATCTGTCCGCGCCGCGCCACCGGGCGCTCGCGCAGCACCCCGCGTGGTCGACGCTGGTCGCGGTCGACGGCGACGTGCGCGCGATCCTGCGGCCCGGCCTCACCGCGCTGCGACGCGTCGGCTGGGGCCTCGATCCCGAGGACTTTTCGGCGATCTGCGCGCTGCCGTACGCGCTCGGGATTGAGCGGGTGCACGTCGCGCCCGGGTGGACGCCCGCGCTCGAGCTCGCCGTGGCGCGCGCCGAGGCGCCGGTGTTCCAGAGGCTCCGGTCGATCGATCTGCGGTTCGAGCAGGACCGCTGCGCGTGGTTCCTCGAGTCGCGGTTGATCGACCGCGTGCGCGAGGTGGTCGCGTGGCGACCCAAGGGCCGCGTCGGTGAGCTCCCACTGTCCGAGTGGATGGAGGCGATGCTCGCCCACGAGAACCTCGAGGACGTCCATTTCAGCGGCCCGAGCCTCCATCGGCGAGGAGAGGAGCGGGTGCTGCGCATCCCGATCGACGTCGGCGAGGACTGGCACGACGCGCTCGGCGTGGTCCCGGACGCGCTGGCGCGGGCCTTCGCGATCGAGCCGTTCGCGGCCGACCCGCCGCGCTGGCAGCGCGCGGCCGCCTTGCTCGCGGAGCGGCATCCGGCGTTCCACCACCGACCGCTGACCCAGAGCGGCCCCTCCGAGCCGGTGCGGCGCGACGACTGAGTGCTATCTTCGCCCTTGCATGCGCTGGCTTCCTTTCGTGCTGCTCCTCGGCTGCTCGTCGTCCGATCCCACCCCCGCCGCGCCCGCCGACACCGGGGCGGGCGACTCCGCCGTCGACTCGGGCGGCGAGGCGGCCACCGACACCGCCCCCAAGTGTGATCCCGAGCGCACCGAGGCCGACCGGCCCGACGACGCGACCGGCTACATGGTCCGCGCGTTCTACGTGCTCCCGAGCGACGGCAAGGACGAGCGACACGACGTCGAGGGCCGCATCGCGAAGTCGATCGAGATCTGGAACGACTGGCTCGCGAAGCAGGCGGGCGGCAAGCGCCTGCGCTTCGACACCTGCGACGGCAAGCTCGACGTCGGCTTCAAGCGCCTCTCGAAGACGGACGCCGAGATCAAGGCCACCGGCGCCTACGTGCGCGAGGCGATCGAGAAGGAGCTCGCCCCGCGCGGCAAGAAGATCGTCGCGGCCTACTACGGCGGCGGCAGCACGTACTCCTGCGGCGGCGGCGCGTGGCCCCCCGAGCTCGTCGGGCACGTGGCGGCGCTCTACCTGCACGGCACACCGCCGGGACCGTACCCCTGCGACGCGCACACGCTCGCCAACCTCGACGGCGGCTACTTCGAGTTCGCGATGGTGCACGAGATCTTCCACACGCTCGGCGCGGCGGCGGAGTGCGCGCCCCACCACCTCGAGCGCGGTCACGTCTCGGAGGACCCGCGCGACCTCATGTACCGCGGCCCCGAGTTCTGGAAGCCGTCGATCCTCGATCTCAACCGCGACGACTACTACGGGCACAGCATCCCGGGGTGCCTCGACGTGGCCAAGAGCGTCTTCCTCGACCCGCTGCCCGACGGCGCCGTGCCTCCGCCCGGGTGGTGAGCGGCGAACGGTGAAAATGGCAGGCGCCTGCCAACCGAGTGGCAGGCGCCTGCCAATTTCGGATCACGACCTCGGCGCGTGTCGAAGGTGACGTCGCAGAGCTCGCGCGGCGCGGGCCGAATTTTTCTGCGCACGAATGTAAAGCGCCCGTTTTACATTCGTGCGGGCGAAAATTTTCGCCGCCCCGAGCCAGGGCACGCCGTGCAGCGCGAGCCGCACGGGGCCAGAGGCGCTCAGGGCGCGTTGCAGGCGACGATGCGGAAGTCCTTCTGGGCCACGCGGCGCCAGGTGCCGCTCACGTTCTTCCACTCGAGCTTGTAGTAGATGCAGCGGGGCTTGCCCTTCTGGTTCTCCTCGACCGACACCTCGGTCGTGCCCGTGGCGAGCGTGGCCGAGTCGACGCTCACGTCGCCGATCTCCCACTTCTTGAGGGTCATCTTGGTGTCCTTGGCGGCGGTGAGCGCCTCCTTGGAGAGCGTGTCGGCCGCCTTCTCGCCGTCCTTGTCCTCGAGGAACCAGGTGCGGAAGGCCGTGCGATCGGCCTCGGTGGCGCCGAGGTAGAGCTTCTCGATCGCCGTCATGTGCAGCGTCGCGCGCTCCTTGAGCGCCTTGCGCGCGGCCGCGTACTTCTCCTCCTTGGGGTCGACGACCGCGGCCGAGGCCGAGGCGGCGGCGCTGGCCGAGGCCTTCGCGGAGGCGCTCTCCTCGGCCATCTTCTGGGCGTTGGTCTTCTCGTTGGTGCACGCGGCAGACAGGAGGACCGAGAGCAGGAGGGCGGGGACGAGGGGGCGCATGGCGCCGCATGCTACCCGACGACCCCGGTCGAGCACTACCGCTCGAGGTGCTCGAGCACCGAGCGCGCGCTCATCGTGCCCTTGTAGACGTAGAGCCGTCCGGGTCGGTCCTCGTCCAGCACCTCCGCGCTCACGCGCAGCCGCTGGCTCACCGCGAACAGGATCCGCTCCGAGAGGCCGGCCTCGACGAGCTCGACGCGCTTCCACACCGCGTCGCGGCTCCAGTAGCCGAGCACCTCGAGGTACACGCGCGCCTTGCCCTTCTGGAACACGAGGTCGGGCACGCACAGCCCGACGCCGGGCAGCTCCAGGATGGTGGCCGCGCGCGCCACCTTCCACTTGGATTTCAGGCCCTCGAACGACTCCACCAGGCGCTGCACCTCCTCGGGGAAGTCATCCCCGCCGGTCACGCTCTTGCCGCCGAGGCCGCCCTTGGTGGAGAACTTCAGCGGCGTGCGCTCCTTGCCCCAGCGGAGCTCCGCGTCGAGCTCGAAGGCGTCGCACGCGCGCAGCACGGGCAGCACGAGCGCGAGCTGCAGGCCGTACTTGGTGCCCGCGTCGAACATGCTGAACGGGCCCTCGATGGTGATCTGGTAGCCCTTCTCGTGCGGCGCGATCTCGTGCAGGAGGCGCAGGAACTTGAGGCGCCGGAAGAGCGCTCGGTAGCCCTCGGCGCCGGCGCAGGTCACCCGGCACACCACGCGCACCGCGCGCAGCAGCACCGCCTGCGCCTGCCCGAGCTCCCACTGCTCGACCAGCATGTCCGGGGTCAACGCGGGGGCGCGGACCAGCGCGTGCGCGCCGGGCAGGTCGGCGTAGAGCGCGCGCTCCATGTCGTTCGGGTCGACGCCGTGGGTCGACGCCCCGAGGGCGAGCAGCGCGGCGCGGTCGAACGTGCCCTCGCGGCGCGCGGCGGCCGCGGCGCGGAACACCGTCTGGCGCAGGACCGCGGGATCGACGGCGGGGGCCGCGGCCCACTCGCACGCGTCGTCGGCGAGCTTACGTAAGCCCTTCTGCAACTTGACCGTCGACGGCGCCATCGCGAGCTCGGCGATCGCGGCGTCGAGCGCGGGCTCGAGGTCCTCGCGGAGCTCTCCCTCGCCGCCCTTGAGCACCGTCAGCACCGCCGCGGCCACCTCGCGGGCGCGCGCGCGGGCCTTCGCGTCGAGCGTGGGCAGGTGCAGCTCGCCGGACCGCTTGCGGGCGAGGACGAGGTCACCGGTAAGCAACGTGCTCCCTCCGGCGGTCGCTCGTGTTGGTCTCGGCGGTGCCCGCGGTGACGAGCTCGTAGAGGATGGCGCGCTTGTCGCCCTTCTTGCGGAGCACGCGGCCGAGGCGCTGCACGTGCTCGCGCACCGACCCGCTGCCCGAGAGCACGATCGCGACGTTGGCGTCGGGCACGTCGACGCCCTCGTTGAGCACCTTGGAGGTGACCACCGCCCCGTAGGCGTGGCTCGAGAGGCCCGCGAGGATCTCGCTGCGCTCCTTGATCTTCGTGCGGTGGGTGATGGTCGGCACGAGGAAGCGGAGCGAGACCTTGTAGGCGGTGGCGTTGTCCTGCGTGAACACGATGCAGCGGTCGTCCTTGTGCACGTGCAGCAGGTGCTCCACGTAGTCGAGCTTCATCGGCGCCGAGAACGCGAGCTCGCGCTGGCGCCGGTAGGCCAACATCGCGCGGCGACCCTCGGGGCTCCGCGTCGAGCGCATGATGAAGTCCTGCCACCCGGTGGGCGAGCTCATGCGGATGCCCTGGCGCATGATGAAGCCGCGGTAGATGGCGCGCTCGTGGTCGTGCTCCTCGCGCTCCTCGGGCGAGAGGTCGACCGCGATGGTCTCGGTCTCGTATTCGGCGAGGAACTCGCCGGTGAGCTCGGTGATGTCGCGGCGGTAGACGATGGGGCCGACCAGCGACTCGAGCTCGGTCTCGCGGCCGTCCTGGCGCTCCGGCGTGGCGGTGAGGCCGAGGCGGAACGGCGCGAGCGAGAGGCGCGCGGCGAGGGCGTAGGTGGCGCCGGGCAGGTGGTGGGCCTCGTCGAACACCACGAGCCCGAACTTGGCGCCGAGGTGCTCCATGTGGAGGTAGGCGGAGTCGTAGGTGGTGACGGTGAGCGGCTTCACCTCGTGGTGCCCGCCGCCCACGATGCCGACCTCGAGCCCGAACGTGGTGCGCAGCGAGTCGTACCACTGGCGCACGAGGTCGAGCGTGGGCGCGATGACCAGCGTGCTGCGGCGCTTGTCCTCGATGGCCATCACCGCGACGTGGGTCTTGCCGGCGCCGGTGGGGAGCACGACGACGCCGCGGCCCTTGGCCTTGCGCCACGCCTCGACCGCCTCGGCCTGGTAGGGGCGCGGCTCGCGGTGCACGACCGCGCCGTGGGGCAGCTCGGCGTACGCGCGCGCGCGATCCTCGAACGGCGCGCCGCTGCGGTGGAGGGCGGCGAACAGCTCGGCGTAGGCGATGGCGGGCGCGCGGTGGCACGCGGTGCGCGCGTCCCAGGTGCAGGCGGGCAGGCTCGTGGACTCCGGCACCCCGCGCACCTCGAGGGTGCCGGCGCGGAACTCCAGCGTCACCACGCGACGAGCCGGTCCAGCGTGATGGCGCAGGCCGCGCGCACGCTCAGGTGGTTGTAGGCGGTGGGCCCGGTGATGGGGGGCAGGCGCCCGTCGGCCTCGGCGCACAGGCTCGGCGCGAGGCCCCACGAGGTGCCGAACAGCACGAGCACCACGCGCGGGTCGTCGGAGCGCAGGCGCGCGCGGGCGGCGTCCCAGTCGAGGGCCACGCCGCCGGCGTCGGCGCGGGCGGCGGTGATCCAGATCTCCACGTTCGCTCGGCCGCCGAAGGAGGCCACGGCCTCCTCGACGTTGGCGACGACGCGCACGCCCTCGAGGGCCTCCTTGCGGCTCGGGATGCGCTTGCCGCTCGAGCCGTCTTTCCAGTGGCCGACGATCGCCGAGACGAGGTCTCTCTGGGCCTCGATCGGCGAGGTGACGAAGAACGACTCGGCCCCGAACGTGCGCGCCGAGCGCGACAGGTCGTGGACGTCGAGGTTGGTGACCGCGCTCGTCACGATCGCGCCCGCGCGATCGAGGACGGGGTGGTGCACGAGGGCGATGGCGAGCCTGCGCACCCGCCCCTCGGTAGCACAAAAGCACGGCGGCCACCGAAGTGGCCGTCGCGGTCGCAGGCGCCCGTACGCCGAGTTCTGTTCCGCGGCTCGGTCGCCCTCGCCGCGGTGACGATCATTCCTCTAGGACCCGCGTCGCCACGGGTCTCGTGCAGCCTACCCGGAGGCACCGGGCGGGTCGCCCTTCCGACGCCTCTCGACGCCGTCGCCTCCCTATGTGGCCTTGCTCCAGGTGGGGTTTTCCCTGCCATCGTCGTTGCCGACGACGCGGTGGGCTCTTACCCCGCCGTTTCACCCTTACCGGGCGCGCCGCGAACGACGAGCCCGGCGGTCTGTTCTCTGTGGCACTCTCCTCGCAGTCACCTGCACCGGGCGTTACCCGGCACCTCACCCTGTGGAGCTCGGACGTTCCTCCCGCGACGAACGAGCCTCACGGCTCGCGCGCCACCGGCGACCGCCTGGGCCCCTGCGACGCGAGCAGCATAGCGGGTCGGGGGCGGGATTGGGGTACGTTGCGCAGGTGGTGCGACGTGACGAACCAGACCGCTCGGCCGCGCAAGCGGGCGATGGGTCGGGTTCACGCTGCACTTCTCCAGCGGGTGCAAGTCCCGTCCCGGTAGGCGTCGGAGCGCCGGGTAGCAGACCCCAGCCGCGCGGGAGAGATCCCGACGGCCGAGCGGGGTGTCAGAAGGGTCCACGGACCGAGCGAGCTCGCGGGCCGCAACATGAAGTGAAGTCTGCAGCCTCGAAAGATAGACAATCCGGAAGCCGAGCCGCTCATCTCACGGCGAAGGCAACAGTGACCGCGCAGGGTCCGAAGCGCGCGGGTACTTCCGGCGGGGTACGGGATGCAGCACGCGAGCAAGGAGAAGTGCGGAACACGGGAGACCCGTCTGCGTGGCCCTCGTCGGGGCAAGGCGCGCCGTATAAGCCAAAGGCGAAATCGGCAGCTGCGCAGCGGGAGTCCGAGGGGGTCACAGTACCGAAGAGCGCAGCGCGAGCTGCGGGAACGAACGCTGCGCAGAAGAACGTAGCGGGAGGGATAGGCCCCTGCGGTGGTCATGTTGGTTGCGGAGGTACGCGCGAGGGCATGACCGGGGCGACCCGGTCCAACCACCCCCGAGGGCAAAAGCCCACGGACAAAGTGCAACAACTCCAAGACCGACTGGGTGACGCGGCCAAGCGGCACCCGGGACGTCGCTTCCATGCGCTGTACGACCGCGTCGCGAGGAGTGACGTCCTCGCGGAGGCATGGAGGCGAGTGCGACGGAACAAGGGCGCGGCGGGTGTCGATGGTGAGACGCTCTCCGCGATCGAGGAGATCGGTGTCGGTCCCTTCCTCGAAGGGATCCGCAACGAACTCCTGGCAGGCGAGTACCGACCGGCAGCGGTGCTGCGACGGTACATTCCGAAAGCCGATGGGAAGCGACGGCCGCTAGGGATTCCGACGGTACGAGACCGAGTGGTGCAGATGGCGGTGAAGCTCGTGGTGGAACCGATCTTCGAGGCGGACTTCCGATCCTCGTCGTACGGCTTTCGTCCGGGCAAGAGCGCGATGATGGCCCTCGAGACGCTGAGGAAGCTCGGCGCCAAGGGCGGCAATCACGTCTTCGACGCCGACATCCGCGACTACTTCGGGAGCATCGTCCACGACAGGCTGATGAAGCTCGTCGCTCGACGCATCTCGGATCGCAGGATCCTGAAGCTGCTGCGGCAGTGGCTCACGGCGGGAGTGATGGACGAGGGGGTGGTGACGAACCCGACCAGCGGGACACCGCAGGGTGGGGTTATCTCACCTCTCCTCTCGAACATCTACCTCTCCGTGCTCGACACCGTGTGGGAGGAGCGATGCGCCCATCTGGGCACGCTGGTCCGCTACGCGGACGACTTCGTCGTGATGTGCAGGACGAAGCGTGATGTCGACGAGGCGCGCCAGCGAATCGAGATTGTCCTCGGTCGTCTGGGCCTCGAGCTGCACCCCGACAAGACGAGGATGGTCGATCTCTCCCACGGATGGGACGGTTTCGATTTCCTCGGCTGCCACCTGCGGAAGCGCATGAGCGGGCGCATCTGGGAGCGAGAAGGCCGTCGGGTCTACTTCCTCCACCGATGGCCGAGCGCCCGTGCGATGACGCGGATTCGACAGCGCATCCGGGAGCTGACGCCCCGATCACGATGTCACGCGGACCTGCGCGCGATAATCGCGCAGCTCAACCTCGTGCTCCGTGGCTGGGGTGGCTACTTCAGGACCGGGAACGCCGCACAGAAATTCAACCGGATCGACAGCTACGTCTACGCGCGACTGCGTAGCCTGCGCCTCAAACGCGCCGGCTCGAAACTGCGCGCAGGCGAGCTCAACCGGTGGACGCGCGAGTACTTCATCGACGGCCTCGGACTGCATCGCCTGCGTGGAACCGTCCAGTACCCGGAGGCTGCGTAATGCCGCGTCACGAGAGACCACCGGTAAGCCGTGTGCGGGAAATCCGCACGCACGGTTTGAACGGGGGTTTTGCCTCACGCCACCACTTGGTGGCAGAAAGCTGAATCTACCAATGG
>JAEUKC010000478.1:0-33212 GCA_016794445.1 Myxococcales bacterium | reverse complement strand
GTCGCGAGCCCTTCGCTGGCCTTGCCGAGGCGGGCGTCGGCGACCACGCCACGCACGAGCAGCTCGGCGTCCGGGTCGAGGGGGGTCGACTCGAGGCTCAGGAGCTCTTTGCGCGCCTCTTCGCGCAACGCACGCGGCGCGTCGGGGTCCTCGAGCAGCCGGGCGAGCGCCTCGACGGCGCGCGACTCGTCACCGCCACCGCTCGCCCCTTCGCGCGCGATCTGCGCGATCTCGAGCAGCGCCGGGCCGCGCTCGGAGACCGGCGCCGAGGAGGCGATCCAGCGCTCGAGGGCCGCGATGGCGAGGTCGGGGTGGGTCGCCGCGTTCTCGCGCAGCGCGGTGAAGATCGCCGGGTATCGCGCCGCTCCGAGCGAGAGCAGCAGGCGCGCGGCGGCGGAGTAGGCCTCACGCCCCTCGGGGTCGCTCGCGAGTCGACGCAGCGTGTGGGCCAGCGGCTCCGCGATCGCCGAGAGCCGCGCGACGGATCGCGCCACGGTCTCGAGCACCTCCGCGCACAGGTCGAGATCGCCGAGGGCCACCGCGCGCCGCAGCCACGCCGTGGCGACCTCCGGATCGGCCGGGCGCAGCGCCCACGCCCGACGGGTCCACGCCGCCGCGAGGGTGAGCTCTTCGTCGCGCTCCGCCAGGGCGGCGAGGGCGAGCGACCAGCGCCCACGGGCGCCCACGAGGCCGAGGGCGCGTTCGAGGGCGAGCGAGGCCAGCGCTGGTCCGACGGCGTCGGCGCCGGAGCCCGCGGCGAGCTCCGCCAGCTCGATCGCGCCGCGGGCCTCCCGCGAGTCGAGCCGCAGCGCGGCCTCGGCGGCGCGTCGGGCGTCGATCGGCAGAGAGGCCGTCCGAAACGCCCGCGCGGCCCCGGCGAGCAACGCGGCGCGCTCCCGCGGCACCGTCAAGGTGGGTGCGTAGCGCTCCAGCGCTCGCCCGAGCTCGGGCAAACCGCCGGTGAGGACCGAGAGCGCGAGCTCGAGGACCGACGCCTCCTCCGAGCCCTGCGCGGCCTGGGCCGCTCCGCGCAGATCGCCTCGACGGACGCGCAGCTCGAGCTGCAGCGGCACGGCCGTGGCGTGGAGCTCGGGAATCGCGACGGCAGCCGACACGACCGCCTCGACCTCCGCGGGCAGCAGGCAACGGATCGCTCGCGCGATCAGCGGCGAAGCGCGCCCCGGATCGGCGCGCAGCGCGCTCACGAGCACGTCCACCGCGTCCGCCGCCCGATCGGGGCGCGAGAGCAGGATCTCGGCGAGCCCACACAGCGCCGTCGCCCGGACGACCGGGTCCTCGCTCGTCGCGCGGTTGCGGGCGTCTTCCTGGCGCTGGCTCGCGCGCGCGATGCGTGGCTGCAGGCGGGTGAGCTCGTCCCGCGCGCGGCGATCCTCTGGGATGCGCTCGAGGAGCTTGCGCCACGCCCACGCGGCGATGTTCGGGTCGTCGAGCTGCTCGTCGGCCCACCCGGCGAGCTCGGCTGCGCGCGCACCGACCACGTGGGAGTCGAGCTCCGCGCCCCGCAAGCCGCGGAGGAGGGCGTCGACGACCGACCCCGGATCGCGCCGCAGGCGCGCGTGCTCTCGCAGGGCCGCGAGGGCGTGCTCGTCGGCCGGGTCGCGCGCGCCGAGCCCGGAGAGCAGCTCGACCCGCTCGGCGCCGGTGCACTCCTCCGCGAGCGCCGCGAGGCCTGCCGTGCCGGCGGCCCCGAGCGCGTGCGCCCGCCGGATCGCTCGCGACAGGCCGAGCAGCACCTCGAAGGGGAGCCCCGCGAGCGCGTCGACACGGCTTCGCTCGGGCTCGTGGAGCACCACGTCGACCAGCAGATCCACCTCGGCGGCGAGCCGCGTGGCGCGATCGCCGCCGATGCTGGATTTCTCGATGCGCGCGACGTGCACGGCCGCCGCCGCGGACCGGGAACCCTGGGACCACCCGTGCTCGGCGCGGACGGCGTCGGCGGCGTCGAGCCGGCCGATGTCCTCCAGCGCGTCGGCGAGCACCGCCGCGGGCAGGGCGCTCCTCGGGTCGACCTCGAAGGCCCGCGAGAGGGCCTCCATCGCGCGCCCCTCGTCACCCCCGAGCTGGTGCTTCTTCGCTGCGCCCAGGTACGCCCGCGCGGCGATCTCGGCCGGCAGCGCGTCAGGCGCCGACGCGTGGACGAGGGCGAGGCGCTCCTGACCGGAGGGGCGCTCCTGCGCGAGGACCGACACGTAGCGGTACGACTCCAGCGCGCCCTCGACGTCGCCACTCCGCAGGTGCAGATCGCCGAGCCGGAGGAGGCCCTGCACCGCCGCGTCCAGCGCGGCCTCGTCGCGCTTGGCCTGGGCGCAGGCCGCGTCGACGACCGGGCGCAGGGTGGCCGCGGCGAGGCCATGCTCACCGAGCCCCTCGAGCGTCTGCGTGAGGAGCGAGCGCAGCTCGAGGTCGTGGGCGCGCAGCTGCAGCGCGCGTCGTCCCGCCGTCGTGGCCTCGTCGAGGTTGCTCTCGCGCTCGAGGAGTCGTCGCGCGAGGCGCCCCGCCGCGCCTGCCTCGGCCTCGTCGTCGCCGTGGGCGCGCGCGGCCAGCATGCGGGCGCGCAGCCCGGCGAGCGCCGCCGGAGGATCGCGGCCCTCTCCGTTCGCCCGTCGCTCGTCGCGCCGCTCGATCGGGGGGACACTCGCCACGACGCCCGTCTGCGACGCTGGGAACTGCGCCGAGAGCGGAGGCACGGACGCCGGGCCGACGCCGGCTTCTACATCGGTGGCCGACGAGGACTCGCCGGGTCGGGAGTTCGGGGAGGTCACGCCCCGCCGAGACTACCTGAGCACGAGGGGCGTGGGCAGCATGGCGACGACCCCGAAGCCCGGCCCCCGCGAGGCGGCGAGGAAGGCCCGGGCCCAGCGCTCGAGCGCGGCGGGTTCGGGGCCGAGCGCTTGGGCGAGCGCCGAAGCCAACGCTTCGTCACCTCCACCCGGACCGGACAGCATCTCGAAGAAGCTCGACGCCTCGTCGACGACGACCGCGCCCTCGGCGGGGAGTCCGGCGGCCGATTTCGCTGCTGCGAGGGCGTCGGAGAGGCCCCCGATCTCGTCGACGAGCCCGAGCTCCTTGGCCTTCTCGCCGCCGAAGACGCGACCCTCGACGGCGGTCTCGAAGCTGGACTGCGGGCGCCCACGCCCCTCGGCGATGCGCTGCAAGAACAGGCCGTAGATCTCCTGCATCGTCGCGAGCAACTGGGCGCGGGTCGCCTCGTCCCAGGGCTGGGTCATGCTGTTGAGCTGCGCCGCGCGCGGGTCGCCGAAGGCCGCCGTGTGGATCCCCACCTGCGCGAGGGTGCCGCCGATGCTGATCTTGCCGCCCACCACGCCGACCGAGCCGACGATGGACTCGGGCTCGGCGTAGATCTTGGTCGCCGTGCAGGCGAGGTAGTAGCCGCCCGACGCCGCCATCTCGCCGATGGAGACGATGACCGGCTTCTTGTCGCGCAGCGCCTTGAGCGCGATCCAGGCCAGATCGGAGCCGAGGGCGCTGCCGCCGGGCGAGTCGATCCGCAGCACCACCGCCTTGACGTTCGGGTCCGCCGTGAGAGCGTGCGCGCGCTCGACGACCTTGCGCGCGACGATCCCCGCCTGGCCACCGAGGAGCCCCGACTCCCCCGCCAGCACGATCTCGCCGTGCAGCCGCACGAGCCGCACGTGCGGCCGCGCGCTCGCCTCGGCGTTGGGCAGGGCGATCAGCTTGAGGACGTCGGTGACGCCGATCTTCGGCCGCGCGTCGGCGGTGGGGCCGAACACCACGTCGACCGCCTTCACGCCCGCGCGCTTCTTCGCCTCTTCGCGCGCGCCGTCCTTGTCGGCGAGGAGATCGACGAGCTTGTGCGAGGTGGCGCCCTGGGCCGCGTAGGGGCCGGTGCCCACGAGCCCCTCGACCCCACGGATCGCGAGGGACTTCTGGTACGCCGCGCGGATCGCGCCGAGCGTGCCCTCGATGGACGCGCGATACTCCTCGCTCGGACCGTCGCGGGTGAGGGGCTCGGCGGCGCCCTTGAACTTGCCGACCTGCAGGATGTCGACCTGCGCCTTGAGGTGATCGACCAGGAACTCGCGCGCGTACGGCACCGTGGCGGCCGGTCCGGTGAGCTCGACCTCGCCGCCGGGGCTCATCGCGATCACGGTGCACCCGCGCGCCGCGGCCGCGTAGGCGCCGTTGTCCCAGGCGTCCGCGTGACAGACGACCGGCACCCGCTTCTGGATCTTCGCGAGCGCTTCGCCCACCTCGTGGGCGCGCGCCCAGCCGAGGCCCGCCGCGCCGAACGAGACGTAGAGGCCCTTGAGGTCCTTGCGCAGCGCCGCCTGGTGCAGGGTGGCGACGAGCGCATCGAACGTGTGGCGAGAGGGGATCTGCAGGAACCCACCCTTCTGCGCCTCGGGGGCCCCCGCGCCGAGATCGATCTCGAGCACCGACGGGCCGTGGGTGTGCACGTGCTCGCCGGGCAGGGGCGCCTCCCACGCGCGGGGCCGACCGTTGCACGCCGCCAGCAACGCGAATCCGAGCGCGAGCTTCTTCAAGGGTCCTCGGGCTTCGGCGTCGGGGTCGGCGCGGGGGTGGGGGCCGGCGTCTCCGGCTTGACGTCGGACTTGCCGGTGCGGCTCTTGGCGCGCTCGGCGCCCGGACCGTCGGGCATGCGCTCGAGGTAGAGCTCGTAGTTCTTCTTGGCGTCGGCCTGCTGGCCCTGGCTCCACTGCTCGTCGGCGAGCGCGAGGCGCGCGGGGGCGAAGCCGGCCGACGAGTCCAGCACCTGCTTGAAGTACGAGATGGCGCTCGCGTGCTCGCCGCGCGCCCTCGCGATCTGCCCGAGGCCGTAGAGCGCGTCGACGTCACCGGGGTGCTGCGCGAGCGACGACTTGAAGTAGCCCTCGGCCTTGCCCGGCTCTCCCGCGGCCAGCGCCTTGTAGCCCGCCTCGTTGAGCGAGCGGAAATCGCCCGTCGCCACGACCTCCCCCGTGCCCACGCCGACCGCGACGAGCGGGGCGTCGGCGGGCGCGTCGGGGCGTGCGTCGACGCCGGCGTCCGTCTTGACGGGTTCGAGCTTGGTCGTGCCCCGCAGCACGCCGAGCAACACGTGCTTGGGCGCCCGCTTCTCGAGCTCACCGAGCAGCGCGGTGCCGCGCGTCGTGTCGCCGGAGGCCTGGGCGACCCACGCGGCGATGGCCACGTCGGCCGGCGCGAGGAACGCACTCGGGGTCGCCTTCCCGAGCGCCGTCGCCGCCGATTTCGCGGCCGCGTTCACCGCGGCCGCGTCCTTCTTGGTGACGTCGGCGAGGGCGATCAGCGCCTCCATGATGGGCTCGCCCGGGTGCGAGGGCAGGTAGAGCCGCACCCCCGCGACGTCGCCCTGGGCGGCGAGCGCGCGCACGAAGCGCAGGTCGCTGCCGACCTTCTTGGCGCCGTCGGCTTCGCCCCGCGCGAGGTCGCCCCAGCGCGCGCACGACTTGCCGGCGGACGCACCGAGCGTGCTGCCTTGCTCCAGCGCGAACGTGCTCGCGCTCGCGAGTCCACCGATCCACTGGCCGATGGCGAGCTCGGTCTCGGCTGCGCACAGCCCGTCCCATGCAGCGACCGACTTCTCCTCGAGCGCCGTCGCGCGCACGAACGCCTCACGAGCGGTCGCGAAATCGCCCTCCGAGAGGGCCGCGTTGCCGTTGGCGAGTTCCTTGTCGAGACGGGGCGCGCCCGACGATCCGCTCACCGTCGTGATGGGCGAGGGCGACGTGAGCTTCGCGAGGTAGGGGCGCCCGACGGTGCCGCCGAGCAGGATGGCGCCGGCGACGACGATGCCTCCGACGATCCACCCCATGCTCGAGCGGCGAGGAGGGGGCGGCTCGGTGAAGAACTCCTCGGCGGGGCCTTCGTCCGGCGGGAAGCTGCGCGACGGCGGCGGCTCCGGCTGCGTGGACGCGACGCGGTCCATGCGGCGGACCGTCGGCGGATCCTGCTCCGGGGCCGACGTCGGGAGCGGCGCCGGCGCGACCTCGGGGAGCGGCGCGGCCACGGGTACTGCAACGGGTGGCTGCGGGCGGGCGGGGGCGATCGGCACCGGCGTGCGTGCGACCGGCGACATGCCGAGCGGGGTCGGGACACGCGGCCGCTCGGAGGTCCGCGGGGGCGGTGGACGGGGAGGGGGCGTGCTCTTGGCGGTCGGCGCGAACGCGACCGCCGACACCTCGACCCCTGGCTTGCCGTACGCCGGAGTGTGCGCGACGGGGGGCTTCGAGACCTCCACCGCGGGCAGCGGCAACGTATGGGCGCTCTGCTCGGGCCGCGGTACCGGAAAGAACGGCTCGAGCTCGGGGATGTCGCCGACGTGCCGCGCCGGCCCGTCCCCCTTGCGCAGGAGATCGGTGCGGACCACCTTGCCCGCGCGGATCGCGCGCTGCAGCTCCACGAGGCTGCGGAGCTCGAGGGTCCCGGACGCCTGCTCGATCTTCCACACCTCGGGCCCGCTGGTCACCGCCCCGCCACCCGAGCGCTGACGGTGCACGCGGAACTGGTGCCCGCAGTTCGTGCACTTCACCGTCGTGCCACGCTCGGACACGAGGGCGTCGTCGAACTCGTAGTCCGTCTGGCAGCGGGGGCAGGTGACGTCCACTCGGCGCGGCAGCATAGGCCGACTGGGTGCCAGGCGCGAACTTCTCCGGCGGTCGTCGCAGCGGAGCGAGCGAGGCCTGCCTGGGACGGCCTGGGTGGGCCGAGCGTCGCCAACGCGTCGCACCAGGTGTGAATGGCCGGTGACGGTCGGGGAGGTGTACCGCCCGTTTTCCGCAATTGGCCCTCGGGCACATCGCTTGCTAACCTTTGACCGCAAACGGAGGTCATGATGACTCAGCGTCCCTCGTCGCCCCTCTTGTCGTCCAAGAAGCCGGCGCCTCGTCGTCCCACAGGGGTCGCCCTGTTGAGCGGCGTCTCCCTGCTCCTGGGCCTCTCGGCGGTGCTGGCCGGCTGTCCCATCTACGACGCCGACAGCTGTGCGGCCGATCCCAAGTGCAACCCCGTCGACTCGGGCTACCCGACCGACGACACCGGCACGGTCGACACCGGCACCGACTCCGGCTGCGGCGCGGCCTGTCCGGTCGGCTACACCTGCAACAACGTCGGAGCCGGCGAGTTCAAGTGCCAGGCCTACGACTGCCGCGCCGCCGAGAAGGCGTGCAAGGCACCGATGACCTGCACCGAGCTCTCGGCCGGCGTGTGGAGCTGCTCCAACCCGCTGCCCGACGACTGCACCAAGACCGGCTGCATCACGGGCTACACCTGCAAGGACGTCGGCGGCAGCAAGCGCTGCGAGTCGACCGACCCGAACGCGTGCGTCGCGGACGGGGATTGCACCGCCAAGACCGGCGCTGGCTCGCTGTGCCTCGGCGGCGTCTGCAAGGCCCCGAAGGACCTCTGCAGCGATTCCACCCAGTGCGCGACGGGCACCTGCGTCGACGGCCGCTGCGCGTCCAAGTGCTCGGCCACCTGCGCCACCGGCTACACCTGCGACGACAAGACCAGCGCCTGCACGGGCGGCACGGGCGCCTGCTCGGTCGACAAGGCGTGCGCCTCGGGCTCCACCTGCGTCGCCGGTCGCTGTGTCGCGCCCGCCGCCACCAACGGCGCCTGCCCCACGGGTCAGGTCTCCGTCGCCGGGGGCTGCGTCGTCGACGATCGCCCCGCCTTCTTCTGCGACAAGGACGGCACCAAGGACGGCGAGCAGGACGTGTGCGCTGCGGGCTCCATCTGCCTGCACCACAACTGTTACCGCGCCTGCACCGGCTCGACGGACTGCGCCACGCTCAAGGACTTCCCGGTCTGCAAGGACGTCACCACGACGGCCGGCACCCCGAAGAAGGTCTGCGGCACGGCGGGCTCGTTCGGCACCGAGTGCGATCTCAGCGCCGCGACCCCCAAGCCCTGCACCGCCGGCAAGGTCTGCCTCGACGGCAAGTGCATCTGATTTCCGGCCTGCGGCCGGGTTGCGCGCCCATGAGGGCGCGTCCCGAGCGAAACTGTTTCGCTCGGGTCCCTGCTCCGGCCTGCACGATCGACACCTCTGCGCTGGGCGCGGGGGTGTCGGCCGTTTTGGTTTCTGCGCCGCGATGTGAACGCGTTCGACGCAGTGCTCCGACGTTGCTCGACGTTGCAGCACCCGCGTGCTAGTCCGCGCGGCCCAAATGCCTGCTCCCCGCCTCCGCAACGTCGCCATCGTCGCCCACGTCGACCACGGCAAGACCACCCTCGTCGACGCCATGCTCAAGCAGAGCGGCGTCTTCCGCGACAACGAGGTGGTCGCCGAACGCGTGATGGACAGCAACGACCTCGAGAAGGAGCGCGGCATCACGATCCTGGCCAAGAACACCTCCGTCCGCTGGAAGCACCGCGGCGAGGACGGCAAGCTCACCGAGACCAAGATCAACATCATCGACACGCCCGGACACTCCGACTTCGGCGGCGAGGTCGAGCGCATCCTCACCATGGCGGACGCCGCCATCCTCCTGGTCGACGCCGCCGAGGGCCCGCTCCCGCAGACCCGCTTCGTGCTCCGCAAGTGCCTCGAGCGCGGGTTCCCGATCCTCGCCGTCATCAACAAGATCGACCGCCAGGACGCGCGGCCCCCGGAGGTGCTCAACGAGCTGTTCGACCTCTTCTGCGACCTCGAGGCGAGCGACGCCCAGACCGATTTCCCCGTCCTCTACGCCATCGGCAAGCACGGCACCGCCAAGCTCAAGATGGAGGACGAGCTCAAGGACCTGACGCCGCTGTTCGAGACCATCCTCGCCCGCGTCCCGCCGCCCGCCGCCGACCCCGAAGGCCCGCTGCAGATCCTCGTCAGCAACCTCGACCACGACGACTACGTGGGCAAGCTCGCCATCGGCCGCATCATGAGCGGCAGCGTGCAGGCCAACGAGGTCGTCACCATCGTGGGGGACAACGGCAAGATCAACAAGGCCAACATCAAGGTCCTCTCGGTGTTCGAGGGCATGCGCCGCGTGCCGGTCGACCGCGCCGAGGCGGGCGAGATCATCGCCATCGCGGGCCTCGAGGACGTCTGGATCGGCGACACCCTCGGCCGCGGTGACAACGTGGTCGCCCTCCCGCGCATCGCCGTCGAGGAGCCCACGATCAAGATCCGCCTCGGCGTGAACACCTCGCCGTTCGCCGGCAAGTCCAAGGCCTCCAAGTACCTCACGAGCCGCCAGCTCCGCGAGCGCCTGATGAAGGAGACCCGCCGCAACCTCGCCATCCGCGTCGAGGAGACCGACTCGCCCGACACCTTCGCGGTCTTCGGCCGTGGAGAGCTCCAGCTCGCCGTGCTCGTCGAGACGATGCGCCGCGAGGGCTACGAGATGCAGATCAGCAACCCCGAGGTCGTGACCAAGGAGGTCGACGGCGAGATCTGCGAGCCGGTCGAGCTCGTCATCGTCGACGTCCCCGACAACTTCATCGGCGTCGTCACCGAGCGCCTCGGGCCGCGTCGCGGCCGCATGATCCGCATGAGCAACCCGGGCTTCGGGCGCGCCCGCCTCGAGTTCCGCGTGCCGTCGCGCGGCCTCATCGGTTTCCGCGGCGAGTTCCTCACCTCGACCCGCGGCACCGGCCTCCTCAACACGCAGTTCGAGGGGTGGGAGCCCTGGGGCGGCCCGATGATGAAGCGCCCCACCGGCGCCATCGTGTCCGACCGTCCGGGTGTCACCACGCCCTACGCGCTCCACCACCTGCAGCCGCGCGGCGTGTTCTTCCTCTCGCCGGGCGCCGACGTCTACGAGGGGATGATCGTCGGCGAGCACAACCGCCCGAACGACACCGACGTGAACGCCATCCGCGAGAAGAAGCTCTCCAACGTGCGCAACCACGGCAAGGACGAGAACGTGATGCTCGCCGTGCCGCGCAGCCTCACCATCGAGACCGCCATGGAGTGGATCGACGCCGACGAGCTCGTCGAGATCACCCCCGACGCCGTGCGCGTGCGAAAGATCATCCTCGCGTGCAACCGCCGTCCGCGGCGCGAGGACGCCATCGAGGACAACCAGGCCGTCGGCTGATCCCGGCCTCGGGGTGGGTCGAACAAAAGGCCCGTTCGTGGTCGACGGTCGGACGGGATTGGGATAACCGTCGAGCAGGGGGCACGGGTGGTGCCCCGCCGCGTCGCACCCAGCCGCGTGGCCGCCCGTCCGCGGGTGGTGCCACGCCCGAAGCCAACGATGAAGAAGAACTACGTCCTCGACACCAACGTCCTCATCCACGACCCGAAGGCGGTCTACAAGTTCGAGGACAACGACGTCATCATCCCCATCTTCGTCATCGAGGAGATCGACCAGTTCAAGCGCGAGGGCACCGAGCGCGGCCGCAACTGCCGCCAGGTCGCGCGCTACCTCGACGAGCTGCGCGAGTCCGGCGACAAGCGCCTGTCCGAGGGCGTGAGCCTCGGCGAGCACCTCGGCACGCTCCGCGTCGCCGTGCCCAAGAGCCGCGAAGATCTCCCCGTCGCCCTCGACCACAGCGCGCAGGACCACGCGATCCTCAAGACCGCGCTCGACGTGCGCGACGCCGACCCGAGCCGGCCCACCATCTTCGTCACGATGGACACCAACCTCCGCATCCGGGCCGACGCGCTCGGCATGTCGGCGGAGACCTACGAGAACAGCAAGGTCGATCCGGAGACCCTCGAGAGCGGGATCGTCGATCTCGAGGTCGAGAAGGGCGAGGTCGACGCGTTCTTCCAGTCCGGCGCCCTCACCCCCAAGTCCAGCAACCTCAAGCCGAACACCTCGGTCGTGCTGCGCGACAGCGAGTCGCACACCCACACCGCGCTCGGCCGCTACGACGGCCCGAAGAAGCAGGTGCTCCCGCTCCGCGTCCCGCGCGAGGGCGTGATGGGCATCCGCCCCAAGAACCGCGAGCAGGCGTTCGCGCTCGATCTGCTGCTGGACGACGGCGTCCGCCTCGTCACCCTCATCGGCAAGGCGGGCACGGGCAAGACCCTCCTCGCGCTCGCCGCCGGCCTCCGCAAGGTGGTCGAGGAGGGCACGTTCACCCGCATGCTCGTCTCGCGACCGGTCATGCCGATGGGTCGCGACATCGGTTTCCTCCCGGGCGACGTCGACGAGAAGCTCAACCCCTGGATGCAGCCGATCTTCGACAACCTCGAGTTCCTCTACTCGCAGGGCAAGCGCGAGGGGCATGCGTTCCACGAGCTCCTCGAGAGCGGGCTCGTGCAGGTCGAGCCGCTCACCTACATCCGCGGCCGCTCGCTGCCCCACCAGTACCTGATCGTCGACGAGGCCCAGAACCTCACGCCGCACGAGATCAAGACCATCATCACGCGCGCGGGCGAGGGCACCAAGATCGTGCTCACCGGCGACCCGCACCAGATCGACAACCCCTACGTCGACAGCTCGTCGAACGGTCTGTCGGTCGTCGCCGATCGATTCAGCAACGAGCGCATCGCCGGGCACATCACGCTGTCCAAGGGCGAGCGCAGCGAGCTCGCCGAGATCGCCGCCAACCTGCTCTAGGGTCGGAAGATCTTCAGCGCCACGAGCACGGCGACGACCAGGAACACCGCGAACGCGCCGTAGAGGACGAAGCGGGGCGGGCCGGCGGGCGGCGCCTTGCTCGCCGTGCGGCGCCGCTCGGGCTTGCTCGGCTGCGGGTTGAGCTGGATCGGTCGCGGGCTGTCCTTGGAGCCGACGCGCCCGTAGAACAGGCCCGAGTCCTCGTCGACCTCCTCCTCCGGCTCGGCACGCTGCATCCGACGGACGCTCGGCGACGCGGCCGGGCGCTCGCTCGTCCGCTCGTTCCGTGAGGCCGCCGCCGTGCGCGACTGACTCGGCCGGGGCTCCGCGCGCTGGGTCTTGCTCGGTCGGGCCGGCGGCGGGTCCTGGTGCAAGCGAACGGGCACCGGCGCGGGGGCCGACATCCGATCGAACGAGACTCGGTCCATCGGCGTGGTGAGATCGGCGCCGCTCGACGAAGGTGGTGGCTCACTCATGATCTGCGACGTGGAGAGCTTGCCGGTGCGCCGCAGCTCGTCGAGGTGGGTGGACACCTCGTCCACGAAGGGGCCGGGGAGCTGGCCGGGGAGGCCGTCGATGGCCACGCTGCGCCCGACCTTCTGCGTGCCGCTGGCCTGCGCGCGCTTGCCCTCGAGCCGCTCCTCGAGCGCGAGTATCTCGGCGAGCGCGGCCGCCGCCGTCTTGGGGCGCACGCGGGGATCGCGCGCGATGAACCGCAGCACGAGGTCGTCGAGCTCGATGGGCAGCTCCGGGCAGTAGTAGCGAATCGACCGCGGCGGCTGGGTCGCGAGCGCGACCAGCAGTGCCTGGAGCGTGGCCGCCTCGAAGGGCAGGCGGCCGGTCGTCATCTCGAAGATGAGGACGCCGAGGGAGTAGACGTCGACCCGCGCGTCGAACTGCGTGGCGCCGGCCTGCTCGGGCGCCATGTACAGCGGGGTGCCGACGCTCTGGCCCGCGCGCGTGAGCCGCGTGTCGTCGGACGAGACGAACGTGGAGAGGCCGAAGTCGACCACCTTCACGAACTCGACCAGGCCGTCTCGCTCGACGAGGTAGACGTTCTCGGGCTTGAGGTCGCGGTGGACGATGCCGTTGCCGTGCGCGGCGCCGAGCGCGCGGCACACCTGCTTCGCGATGCGCAGGGCGCGGTCGGGCGAGAAGCGACCTTCGCGCACGAGGCGCTGGTGGACGTCCTCGCCGTCGAGGCGCTCCATCACGATGTAGGGCGCGCCGTCCTCGCCGACGCCGTAGTCGAACACCTCGACCGCGTGGCTCGAGCCGATCTGCGCGGCGATCCTGGCCTCGCGCTTGAAGCGCGCGCGGATCTCCGGGTCGTCCACGAGGGTCGGGTCGACGAACTTGATCGCGACACGACGCTCGAGCCGCAGGTGCATGCCACCGAACACGGCGCCGATGGCGCCCCGGCCGATGATCTCGTCGATGCGGTAGGTGCCGGCGATCACCGAGCCGAGCCGGGCGCGATCGGCCGCGGTCTCGCGCTGTCGCTTGCGAGGCGGGGCCGGCTCCTTCGCGGGATTGTTCGGGGGCTCCTTCTTCGGCGGGCGAGGAGGTCCGGCGGCAGGCCCGGCAACCCCGGCGGGCGCCGCGGGGGCCCCGGGGCGGGGGACGGGCTTGCCTCCCTGGCGCTCGCTCATCGCCCGACCATTGTCAGCGATTCGCCTCTCGAACGCACCAGGCATCTTCGTGATACGGTCGGACCCCATGAGCAGCGAGCCGCGGGACACGAACGTCCCGGGGAGTGGGGCCGGCAAGGCCGCCGGGCCCGGGAACACGGCTTCGGGTGCGCCCGCGGGCGGGTCGCAGGATCCCCCCGAAGGGCTGCTCGAGCAGCGCAACGCCTTCGTGCAGACCTTCTTCAAGAAGGGCGCCGAGCTCACCGAGGAGCTCCTCCGCGAGGAGGCGCGCCTGCGCGATCGCATGCTGCGCCTCGAGTCGGAGAACGCGCAGCTGCGCGCCCAGGTCGCCAGCGACGACGCGATCCGCGATCTCCTGTCGCGGATCGATCAGCTCGAGCGCGACAAGCGCGACCTGCTCTCGCGCATCGGGAGCTCGCACGGCGACATCGAGCGCTTCTCGCGCCGCTTCGCCGAGATCGAGGAGGAGAACGCGCGCCTCGCGAGCCTCTACGTGGCGAGCTTCCAGCTGCACTCGACCCTCGAGCTCTCCGGCGTGGTCCGGCACCTCCGCGAGCTGCTCGCCCAGCTCGTCGGCGCCGAGGCCTACGCGCTCTACGTCCCCGACGCCGACGGCACCCTCGTGCCCGTGGTCAGCGAAGGGGTGCCGCCCAAGGATCTGCCGCACGTGCACTCCGGGGTGGGACCGATCGGTGAGGCGTTCGCCGACGGCCACTCGCAGTGGACCGAGGGGGACCCACGCGCCGGCACCCTCGAGGCGCCCGCCGCTTGCGTCCCGCTGCGCGCGGCCGACCGCAGCGCCGGCGTGATCGTGATCTTGCGCACGTTCGAGCAGAAGGCCTCCTTCGTCGACGTGGATTTCGAGCTGTTCAAGCTGCTCGGCGTGCACGGCGGCGCGGCGCTGGCGGCGGCGCGCCTCTTCGCGCGGCACGGCCTCGAGATCGCTTCCGTCGACGCCTTCCGCGACCTACCGTAGCTTCTCCCGAACGCTCGAGGACCATGACGACCGGAACGACCCAGTACTCCTGCTTGATCGTCGAAGACTCGCCGATGATGCGGCAGCTCCTCGTGTTCGCGCTCGCGCGGGTGAAGAACCTGCGCGTGACCGAGGCGGACGACGGCATCGACGGCATGCGCAAGCTCGCCAACGCCAAGTTCGATCTGATCATCACCGACATCAACATGCCGATCATGGACGGCCTCAAGCTGGTCAAGCGCGTGCGGAGCGATCCGACGCACAAGGACACGCCGATCATGATCATCACGACCGAGGGCTCGCACGAGGACCGCCAGCGCGCGCTCTCCCTCGGCGCCAACGCGTACATCACCAAGCCCATCCAGGCGCCGCAGGTGATCGCCAAGGTCAAGGAGCTGCTCAAGATCGAGCTCTGACGCGGCGCGTGCCCGTCACGCCTGCCCGAGGCGCGCGGGCGACGGCGCCCGATCGACGGTGCCCGGTTGACGGCGCGGGGACCTGCCCCTACTCATCTTTCAAATTGTTTTGAAAGATGTCGAGGCAACCATGGGCGAGCCGATTGCGAGCGTCGGGCAGCGGGCGGGGCACGAGTCGGCCCACGCCGGGGCGGTGCGCGACATGTTCCAGCGCATCGCGCCCACCTACGATCTGCTGAACCGGCTGCTCTCGGCGGGCTTCGACCAGCGCTGGCGCCGCGAGGCCGTCGACGCGCTCGAGGGCGCGCCGCCAGGCGAGCTCCTCGATCTCTGCGCCGGCACGCTCGATCTCTCCCAGGCCATCGAGCGGCGGTTCCCGGAGCGACCGCTGCGCGCCATCGACTTCGCCGCCGACATGCTCGCCCGGGGCCGCCACAAGGTGCGCCACGCGCGCGTCGAGGTGGGCGACGCGATGGCGCTCGACGTCCCCGCGGCCACCTTCGCGGGCTGCATCTGCGGCTTCGGGCTCCGCAACCTCTCCGACCCGCACAAGGGCCTCGCCGAGATCCGTCGGGTCCTGCTGCCGGGCGGGCGCCTCGTCGTGCTCGAGTTCTTCCGGCCCGCGGGCGGCCTCCTCGGCGCGGCGACCCGCTCGTTCCACACCGTCTACGCGCGCGGGGTGCTGCCGCTCGCGGGCAAGATCGTCGCCGACGACCGGGACGCCTACGCCTACCTCGCGCGCTCGATGGCGTCGTTCCTCACGCGGGGCGAGGCCGAGCAGGCCCTGCGCGACCTCGGCTTCCAGCACGTGCACGGCGTCGATCTCGCACCCCTCGGGGTCGCCTCCCTGCTCGTCGCCGACGCGCCGAGGGGCGCCTCGTGAAGCTCGTCGTCGGCATCACCGGCGCCTCGGGCGCGCCCTACGCCCGCGCCACCCTCGCCGCGCTCGTCGCGGCGCGGAAGACCCGCCCGCTCGAGCTCGCCGCCGTGCTGTCGTCGACCGCGCAGGAGGTGTGGGGCACCGAGCTCGAGGGCGACCTCGAGGAGCACGTGCGCGCGCTCGACGTCCCGCTCTACCGGGGCCGCGACTACCGCGCCCCGTTCGCGAGCGGCAGCGCGAAGTGGGACTCCATGGTGGTCGTGCCCTGCTCGATGTCGACCGTCGCGCGCATCGCGCACGGCACCTCGGACAGCCTCCTGACCCGCGCCGCCGACGTGATCCTCAAGGAGCGCCGGCGCCTCGTGCTCGTGCCCCGCGAGACCCCGCTCTCGGTGATCCACCTGGAGAACCTCCTGAGCGTCGCGCGCGCCGGCGCCATCGTACTGCCCGCGATGCCCTCGTTCTACGCACGGCCCCGCGACGTCGACGCGGTCCTGCACTCCGTCGTCGGGCGCATCCTCGACCAGCTCGGCCTCGACGATCCACGCACCCAGCGGTGGGGCACCCCCGCGAAGGAAGGCCCATGAGCCAAGTCGCCCGCGCCCTGCACGACGCGCGCCTCGATCTCCTGTTGCTCGGCGCGCTCGCCGATCGGCTGCGACGCGCCGAACGCGGCGACGTCGTGCGCCTCCACCTCGATCCGCCGGTCGACCCCGCGCCGATCTCCTTCGGCGCCGAGGAGCGCGCGGCCCACGCCGACGGCCACGGGTTCTGCCGCGCCGTCGCCGAGGCGCGCCTCGCCGGACCCGGGGGCGCGATCCGCGTCGACGTCGAAGCCATCGGGCTGCCCCTCGCGCAGGTCGCGCTCGCCTTCGGGGCCGACGAGTGGGTCGTGACCCGCAAGCTCTCTCTGCGCCTGTTCGGAGAGGGCGACGCCGACCAGGAGCGCCTCGCGTTGCTCCGCGAGCGAGAGCTGGTCGGGCTCGTGCGCGCCGCCGGTCGCGTGCCGCGCATCGTCGAGCGCCGCGGCGGCGAGACCGTGGAGCGCGACCCGGACGAGACCACCCCTGCGGCACGCAAGTTCCGCGCACCTGGCCGTGAGATCAAGGAGGCACGATGAAGAGCGCCCGGTTCGACGAAATCGCCGCCAAGGTCCGCGCGGGCGAGCGGCTGTCCGAGGACGACGGCCTCGCGCTGTTCGTGGAGCCCGACCTCCTCTCGCTCGGCGCCCTCGCCAACGAGGTGCGCGAGAAGCGCCACGGCGACCGCGCGTACTTCAACCGCAACGTGCGGCTCGAGGTGACCAACGTCTGCGTCGCCTCGTGCCGGTTCTGCTCGTTCGCCAAGCTCGAGGAGGGCCACCCGGACGCCGTGACGATGACCGTCGCCCAAGCCCTCGAGAACCTGCGCGGCAAGATCGACCCGGCCGCGCCGCCCACCGAGGTGCACGTGGTCAACGGCCTGCACGCGGGGCTGCCGTTCTCGTACTACGAGGACCTGCTCTCGGCCCTCCGCGCCGAGTGGCCGACCATCCACCGCAAGTGCTTCACCGCGGTCGAGATCGTGTTCTTCGCCCAGCACTACGGCATGACCGTCGACGCCGTGTTCGATCGCCTGATCGCGGCCGGCCTCGAGTCGCTGCCGGGGGGAGGGGCCGAGATCTTCCACCCTGACGTGCGCGCCCGCATCGCGCCGGACAAGGCCACCGCCGACGAGTGGCTCGACGTGCACCGCCGCGCCCACGCCCGCGGCATGTTCACCAACGCGACGATGCTCTACGGCCACATCGAGACCTACGCGCACCGCGTCGATCACCTGCTGCGCCTGCGCGCGCTTCAGGACGAGGCGATCGCGAAGAACCACCCCGCGCGGATCCAGGCGTTCATCCCGCTCGCCTTCCACCCGGATGGCAACGGCATGAAGCAGCTGCCCGGCACGACCGGCATCGACGATCTGCGCACGCTCGCGGTGTCTCGCCTGATGCTCGACAACGTCGACCATCTCAAGGCGTACTGGGTCAGCTCCACGCCCAAGGTCGCGCAGATCGGGCTCGCGTTCGGCGCCGACGACGTCGACGGCACCATCGTCTCGGAGACGATCTACGGCGCGGCCGGCAAGAAGGCGCCCGAGGGCCTCACCGTCGACGACCTCACCCGCCTCATCCGCGAGGCCGGCCGCGTGCCGGTCGAGCGTGACACCCTCTACCGCGTGGTGGAGGAGCACCCGCGCGCCGCGCCCGAGGCGACCGTGAAGCTCCGCGATCGAAGGCAGGGACGGCACCTCCAGGTGCTGGACGAGGTGTGACCGTGGAGCGCATCCGCATCGCCGGCGTCGGGTTCCTCAACGCCGCGCCGCTCCTCGCCGGCCTCGGCGACGACCCCGAGGTGGAGCTGTTCGTCGGGAGCCCCGCCGAGGTGACGCGCCGGTTCGCCGAGGGCGAGGCCGACGTCGCGCTCCTGCCGGTGGCCGCGGCCATCCAGCTCGGCGACCTCGAGCTGCTCGACCTCGGGATCAGCTCCGTCGGGCCCGTCCGCTCGGTGGTGGTCGTCGCCGAGCGGCCCGTGGCGTCGATCGAGCGGCTCGTCCTCGACGCGTCGTCCCGCACCAGCGTGGTCCTCGCGCGGCTCGAGCTCGCGGCCCGCGGATGCCCCGCGCTCGCGCACGCCACGCCCGCGTTGCCGCCCGACGAGGCGACCGCGCTCGCCCGCGGCGCGACGGGCGCCCTGGTCATCGGCGACCCGGCGCTCGCCGTCGAGCACCGCTTCCCGCACGTCCTCGACCTCGCGCAGTCGTTCCGCGAGCGCACCGGCCACCCGTTCGTCTTCGCGGCGTGGGCGGCGCGACCGGGCGCGTTCGACGCCCGCACGCTCGGCAAGCTCCGCGCGGCCGCGATGAAGGGCCTCGAGAGCCGTCGCGCGATCGCCGAGGCGTGGGCCCTCGAGCGCAAGCTCCCCGCCGAGGGCTACGTGCGTTACCTCGAGGAGTCGATCCACTACGAGCTCGGTCCGGCCGAGCGCGCCGGGCTGCTCCGCTTCGCCGAAGACGGCGCCCGCGCCGGGCTCCTCCCCCGCGCGGCCTTGCGCTTCGTGGGCGAGACCGCACCCGCGAAGCCGTCGGTCGACGCGATCCTCGACCGCGTCGTCGCGGGCGAGCGGCTCTCGTTCCACGAGGCGATGCGCCTGCACGACGAGGCCGACCTCTTCTCGCTGGGGCTCGCGGCCGACGCCGTCCGCCGTCGCAAGAACCCGCCCGACGTCGTCACGTACATCGTCGACCGCAACGTGAACTACACCAACGTCTGCACGACGAGCTGTAAGTTCTGCGCGTTCTACCGGCCCGTCGGCCACGAGGACGGCTACGTACTGTCGCGCGAGCAGCTCGGCGCCAAGCTCCAGGAGGTCGTCGATGCAGGCGGGGTGCAGATCCTCCTGCAGGGCGGCCTCAACCCGGCGCTCCGCATCGAGTGGTACGAGGACCTGTTCCGCTGGATGAAGGGCACCTACGGGCTCGGCCTGCACGCGCTCTCGCCCGAGGAGATCCTGCACCTTGCGGCGCTCGAGTCGCTGCCGGTGCGCACCGTGCTCGAGCGGCTCCACGCCGCCGGCCTCGACAGCGTCCCCGGGGGCGGCGCCGAGATCCTCGTCGACCGCGTGCGCAAGAACGTCGCCAAGGCCAAGTGCACGAGCGAGGAGTGGCTCTCGGTCATGCGTACGGCGCACCGCATGGGCCTGCGCTCCAGCGCCACCATGATGTACGGCACCACCGACCGCGCCGAGGATCGCGTGCTGCACCTGCTCAAGGTGCGCGACCTGCAGGACGAGACCGGCGGCTTCACGGCGTTCTTCTGCTGGGATTTCCAGTACGAGCGCGGTACCCGCATCGCCCCGGGAGACCACGGCACGGTGCTCTACCTGCGCACGCAGGCGCTCGCGCGGCTCGTGCTCGACAACGTCGACCACGTCGGCGCCTCGTGGGTCACCCAGGGGCCGGAGGTGGGACAGCTCGCCCTGCGCTTCGGCGCCGACGACTGGGGCAGCGTGATGTTCGAGGAGAACGTCGTCTCGAGCGCGGGGACCACGTTCCGCATGAACGCCGCGCGCATCGAGGACGTGGTGCACGCCGCGGGCTACCGCGTCACGCGACGCAACGTGCGCTACGACCACCTCGAGGAGCCGCACTGATGCGCGTGCTCCGCTTCGACGCGCTCCTCGTCGGCGACGGCACCTCCCTCCGGGACGGGGCGCTGATCTGCGACGGCGACGCGATCGTCGAGGTGGGGCCCGCGCGCGAGCTCCTGCCGCGGGCGGGGGGCCTCCCCGTCACCATGCACCGCGGGGTCGCGCTGCCCGGGCTCGTCAACGCCCACACCCACCTCGAGCTCTCGGGGCTGCGCGGCAAGACGGCGCCAGGGCAGGGGTTCGTCCCCTGGCTCGAGTCCATGCAGGCGGCGCGCGTCGGAGAGCTCGAGGAGGAGCGCGATGCGGCGATCTCCGCGGCGATCGACGCCCTCGTCGGGTTCGGGGTGGTGGCCGTCGGCGAGGTGACCAACGGGCTCTCCGCGGTGCCCGCCCTCGGTCGGCGCCTGCTCGGCACGGTCTTCCACGAGGTGTTCGGGATGGACCGCGAGGTGGGCCTGCGGGCGCTCGCCGAGACCCCGACCATCCCCAGCACGTTGCGCTACGTGCGGGCTCCGCACGCGCTCTACTCCACGCACCCCGACGTCGTGCGGGCCATCGCCGCGAACGCGAGCCCGCTGTCGATGCACCTCTCGGAGCACGCGCCCGAGCGCGCTTTCCTCGAGACCGGTGGGGGGCCCTTCGCGGCCTTCCTCGACCGCCGCGGTGTGCCGCGCGGCGCGTTCCCCATCCCGGAGAAGAGCCCGATCGCCTACGCCGACGCGCTCGGCCTCCTGCGCCCCGACGCCGCGATGGTGCACCTCTCCGACGCGCGCGAACCCGAGCTCGATCTGTTCGCGTCGCGCGGCGCGATCGCCGTGCTGTGCCCGCGGTCGAACCTGTTCATCGACACCCGCTACCCGCCGATCCACGCGCTCCTCGCGCGGGGCATCCCGCTCGCACTCGGCACCGACTCGCTCGCCTCCAACACCACCCTCGACCCGCTCGCCGACGCGCGCGCGCTGCTCGACAAGCCCAGCGTCCCGGCCGCCGCCTTGATCGCCGCGGCCACGTCCGGCGGCGCGAGGGCCCTCGGTCTCGGCGAATCGCTCGGCCGGCTGCGCGCCCGTACCCGCCCCGGCATCCTGCTCGTGGAGGGCGACCTCGGCGACACAGACCCGGCGCGCTTCGTCCTCCAGGACCTCTCGCGGCCGCGGCGCGTGCTCGCGGCCGCCGGAAAGGCCGACGCGTGACGTTCACCGGCATCCTCGCTCGCCGCGCGGCGACGTACGCCTCGTTGGTCAAGCTCGCGCACACCGTGTTCGCGGCGCCGTTCGCCGTGGCCGCCCTCCTGCTGGCCCTCACGCGGCCCCACGTGCCGCTCACCGCGGGGCGCGTGCTGGCCATCGCGGTGTGCCTCGTGCTCGGTCGCACCGCTGCCATGGCCTACAACCGGCTCGTCGACCGCGACATCGACGCAGAGAACCCTCGCACCCGGCAGCGCGAGATCCCAGCGGGCCTGGTGTCGCCGCGGGGCGCCGCGTTGCTCGTGCTCTTCTCGTGCGCGGGCTTCGTCGCCTCGGCCGCCACGCTCGGGCGCACGACCGCGTTCCTCGCGCTCCCGGTCCTCTTCGTGCTGCTCGGGTACTCGCACGCCAAGCGCTTCACCTGGGCCGCGCACCTCTGGCTCGGCGTCGCGCTCGGCCTCGCTCCCGGCGGCGCGTGGCTCGCGGTCGGCGCGGCGCCCGAGCCCGGCATCGTCGCGCTGATGGCCGCGGTCGCCACCTGGGTCGGCGGGTTCGACATCCTCTACAGCCTGCAGGACGAGCAGTTCGACCGCGGGCAGGGGCTCCGCTCGATCCCCTCGCGCTTCGGCGCCCGGGGCGCGCGCGCGATCGCCCGTGGCCTGCACCTCGTGACGGTCACGCTGCTCGCCGCCTCGACCCGGCTGCTCGGGGGCCACGCCGCGCACGGTCTCGCCGTCGTGCTGGTCGCGGCGCTGCTCGTCTACGAGCACTCGCTCGTCACCGAACGCGCGGACGGCAGCGTCGATCTCTCGCGCATCGACCAGGCCTTCTTCGACGTGAACGGGTGGGTCTCGCTCGGCTTCGGTGCGCTGGTCGCCATCGACGTCCTCTTGCTGCGCAGGTGAGCCATGAAGCACTGTGTGTTCCTGCTCGCCCAAGGCCACCTGCCGTCCGCGCTCTCCTCGGAGATCGTACGAGTCGGCGCCGAGCCCCGCGCGCTCGAGGAAGGCGGCGCCGTCATCGCGTACGCCGCCACGGTCGACCCGGCCGCGCTCGCGCACCTGCGGGGCGCGCCGTCGGTGGCCCGCGTGCTCGAGAATCCCACCTCGCATCCCCTCGCGGCGCGGCGCTCGCTCGGCACGCGGGCGGTCGACGTCGCGATCGGTCCCGAGCTCGTCCGGCTGGGTGGCGAGCAGCCGGTGGTGATCGCCGGGCCGTGTGCCGTCGAGAGCGAGGCGCAGCTCGACGCGTGCGCGCGCGCGATCGCGACGCTCGGGGGCCGGTTCTTGCGCGGCGGAGCCTACAAGCCGCGCACGAGCCCGTACGCGTTCGCGGGCGAAGGCGAGCGCGCGCTCGAGCTCCTGCGCGTCGTCGCCGATCGGCATCGGCTCGCGGTGGTGACCGAGGTCCTCGATCCGCGCGACGCCGAGCGGGTCGCGCGCTTCGCCGACGTGCTGCAGATCGGCGCGCGCAACATGAGCGACTTCGCGTTGCTGCGCGCGGTGGCGACCATGGGCAAGCCCGTGCTGCTCAAGCGCGCGCCGAGCGCGACCCTCGAGGAGTGGCTGCTCGCGGCCGAGCACCTGCTGCACGCGGGCGCGCGCGACGTCGTCCTCTGCGAGCGTGGGGTGCGCGGCTTCGACCCCGCAGCCCGCAACCTCCTCGATCTCGCCGCAGTCCCGCTGCTCCGCCAGCGGACCGACCTCCCGATCTTCGTCGACCCGTCGCACGGCACGGGCGTGCGCAAGGCGGTGCTGCCCATGGCTGCGGCGGCGGTCGCCGCGGGCGCCGACGGGGTGCTGATCGAGTGCCACCCGGACGCGGGCGTGGCCCGCTCGGACGGCCCGCAGGCCCTCCCACTGGCCGCGCTTCCCCGGCTTTTCGGCCTCGTTCAGGGGATCTCGGCCCTGGTGAGGCCTTCCCTCGACGCCGCCGCCGAATAGGACGACATCAGAGTGACTTGCACGCCGGCGGGTGCGCGCTATCTTGGGCCGGTCACGATACGTTACCGCACGATTCGCCGCTCTCTCGGTTTCGATGGTCTCGGGCGCCTGATGCTCCAGCACTGCTTGCGGCAGTGAGGGAGTGCGGCAGGCCTCCCGAGTGGCGGGTTCCGGCTCAACCGGATCCCCGCGTCGACATGCAGGGGACGCGTCCTTCGCCAAGTCACGCAGCGTGCTCTGCAGTCAAAAATCGCCGCTTCCCGGCGGCCGGAACCGAGGTCTTTTCGATGAGCCAGCGTCTCTATGTCGGCAACCTGTCCTTCAACACCACCAACGAGACCCTTCGCGCGGCCTTCGCCGCCAGCGGTGAGGTCACCGACGTCCACGTCGTGATGGACCGCGAGACCCAGCGTCCGCGCGGCTTCGCGTTCGTTACCATGGGCAGCCCCGACGCGGCCCAGAAGGCGATTGCGGCCATGAACGGCGCGCTGCTCGACGGCCGTCCCCTCCGCGTCAACGAGGCCGAGGAGCGCCCGCGTGGCGGTGGCGGCGGCGGCGGCGGCGGTGGTCGCGGCTTCGGTGGCGGCGGCGGCGGCGGTGGTGGCTTCGGCGGCGGCGGCGGCGGTGGCCGTGGCGGCGGCGGTGGTGGCGGTGGTCGCGACAACGACCGTCGCAACCGCTGGTAGTCATCCCGAAGGAGCCGGCGCCCGAGCATCGGCCCTGTCAGAGCGGGGAGCCCTCACGGGTTCCCCGTTCTCTTTTTTGTTTTGGCGCCACGAGCTCGGGAGCAACGAGTCTCCCAGAATGCCCCCAGGCTGAAGCCTGGGGCACCGACGGCCGCTGAAGCCCGGGGCATCGACCCCGGGCTCGGCGCCACGCTGGGCCGGCGCCGGCTGGACCTCGCGCTGCATCCCGGCGGAATGGAGTTCAGCACGCACCATCTCGCCGCGAAGCGGCGCGCGGGGGTGGGAGGCTGGCTGCGACGTGACGAGCCCCGAGAGGGGCGAAGTCGGCGGCGCGGCCACGATGACGAGCGGGCCACGCACCATCTCGCCGCGAAGCGGCGCGCGGGGGTGGGAGGCTGGTCTGCGACGCGACGAGCCCCGGACAGGGGCGAAGTCGGCGGCGCGGCCACCGACCCCGAGGGGGACGCGAGTCCCCCTCCAGAAAAGGGGCGCTCAGCGGAACTTGCCGCTGTAGATCTGTCCGTCACCGAGCTCGTCGGCGATGCGCAGCAGCTGGTTGTACTTGGCGATGCGGTCCGAGCGCGAGGCCGAGCCCGTCTTGATCTGGCCCGCATTCGTGGCGACGGCGAGGTCGGCGATGAACGAGTCCTCGGTCTCGCCCGAGCGGTGCGAGATGATCGCGCGGTAGTTCGACGACTGCGCCATGCGGATGGCGTCGAGCGTCTCGGTCAGCGTGCCGATCTGGTTGACCTTCACGAGGATGGCGGTGCCGACGCCGTCCTTGATGCCGCGCGCGAGGCGCTCGGGGTTGGTGACGAAGAGATCGTCGCCGACGAGCTGCACCTTCTTGCCGAGCACGTCGGTGAGCTTCTTCCAGGTGCCCCAGTCGTCCTCGGCGCAGCCGTCCTCGATCGACACGAGCGGGTACTTCTCGCTCAGCTTGGCGTAGATCGCGATGAGCTCGTCTCCGCTGACCTGCTTCTTGTCGAACGTGTAGCGGTCGGCCTTCTTGTCGTAGAACTCGCTCGCCGCGCAATCGAGCGCGAGGGCCACGTCCTTGCCGGGCGCGTAGCCCGCGGCCTCGATCGAGGCGACGATCCGCTGCAGCGCCTCCTCGTTGTTGGCGAGGCGGGGCGCGAAGCCACCCTCGTCGCCGACGGCCGTCGTGAGACCGTCCTTCTTGAGGTTCGCCTTGAGCTGGTGGAACACCTCGACGCCGGCGCGCAGGCCCTCGGCGAAGGTGGGCGCGCCCCACGGCACGACCATGAACTCCTGGATCTCGAGGCCGTTGTCGGCGTGGGCGCCGCCGTTGAGGATGTTCATCAACGGGGTCGGCAGCGTGCGGGCGACGGTGCCGCCGAGGTAGCGCCAGAGCGGGATGCCGAGGCCGTCGGCGGCGGCACGGGCCACGGCGAGCGAGACGCCGAGGATCGCGTTGGCGCCGGCCTTCTCCTTGTTCTTGGTGCCGTCGACCTTGAGCAGCGCCGCGTCGACGGCGGGCTGGTCGTAGACCTCGAGCCCGACGATCGCCGGGGTGAGGATCTCCTCGACGTTCTGGACGGCCTTGCGGACGCCCCGGCCGAGGTAGCGCTTCTTGTCGCCATCACGGAGCTCGAGGGCTTCGTGCTCGCCTGTGGAGGCCCCCGACGGGACGGCCGCACGGCCGTGACCTTCGTCGGTGAAGACCTCCACTTCGATGGTGGGATTGCCACGCGAGTCGAGGATCTCGCGGGCGATGATCTGGGTGATCGCGCTCATGGGCCGGAGTTCTGCTCCCGCCGCGGGCGGCGCACAAGGGTCGGGAATGGCGAGAGAACGGTCGGCGTTGCCCGGAAGCGCTGGCCAGGGTACGGGGCGGCCGCCGTTCGCTGCGCTCATGCTCCGTTCCCTCGCGAAGTTGTCCCCTCGTCACGGCCTCGCGCACTCTCGTCCTTGGAACTCGATGTCGGTCCGTCCCCGCAAGCTCCTCGTCACGTTGTCCACGCTGGCAGCCGGCCCCTTGTTCGCCGTCGTCGTCGGCCTCGGGCTCGCCCCTGCGTGCACCAAGGGCGCGCCCCCCGCCTCGCTCCTCGACAGCGGCACCTCGGCGAGCTCGTCGGGCGACCTCGCCGCCTCCGCCTCCTCTTCGGCCCTCTCGGCGCCGCTCGACGCGGGCCCGCCGCCGGCGCCCGTCGACGAGCTCCAGGCGCGCGCCAAGAAGCTGTTCGAGGCCATCCAGAAGGACGAGCCCGACCTCGCGATGGCGCTGTTCTACCCGCGCGACCCGTATCTCGCGATGAAGGACGTCAAGGACCCGGGCGCGCTCTGGGACAAGAACGTCAAGGAGTACAAGGCCCACATCCACAGCTACCACAAGCGCCTTGGCAAGAAGTCAGCCGAGGCCGAGTTCGAGTCGCTCGAGCTGAACACCAAGAGCCAGGTCTACGTCGCCCCCAAGAAGGAGCTGAACAAGACCGGCTACAACAAGGTCACCAAGTCCAAGCTCAAATACAAGCTCAAGGGCAAGACCCGCTCGATGGACGTGGCCACCATGATCGACCAGGACGGCAAGTGGTACGTCGTCCACCTGCGCCAGTAGCCCCCTCCGCGCGGCGGCATCGGCCTCGACTCTCGTCGCGGGCTCGTTTACCACCGTCCCATGGCGAAGGTCCTGGTCACCGGCGCGTCGGGCTTCATCGGCGCGCGCATCGTCCGCGCCCTCGTGGAGCGCGGCGAGCAGGTCAAGGTGCTCCTCCGCGCGAGCTCGTCGCGCGCGGGGCTGCGCAAGCTCCCCGTCGAGGTCGCGCTCGGCGACATCACCATCGAGCACACCGTCTACCGCGCGCTCGCCGGCTGCGACCGCGTGCTGCACGTCGCGGCCGTCTACAAGATGTGGGACCGCGACCCGGCCAAGGTGCTCGCGCCGTCGATCGAGGGCACGCGCAACGTGCTCGAGGCCGTCCGCCGCAGGAACGCGGCCGGCGACCCGATCCGCAAGGTCGTCGTCACGAGCAGCGCCGCGGCCATCGGCGTCACGCGCGACCGCGCGGGCGCCGACGAGAACCACGCGTGGGACCTCGATGACTCCGAGATCTACGTGGTCGCCAAGCGCCGCGCCGAGGAGCTCGCGCTCTCGATGGCGGGCGAGCTCCCCATCGTCGTCGTGAACCCGGGCGGGGTGTTCGGTCCCGCGGACAGCAAGCCCACGCCCTCGGGCGGCCTCGTGCTCAAGTTCCTCAACTGGAAGGCGCCGATCGGCTTCCCGGGCGCGCCCGGTGGGATCTCGATCGTCGACGTCGACGACGTCGCGCAGGGGCACCTGCTCGCGATGGACAAGGGCCGCATCGGCGAGCGCTACATCCTCGGCGGCGACAACCTCACCGTCACCGAGGTGATCGACCTGCTCGCCTCGATCACCGGCCTGCCGGGGGCCGGGCGCGAGGCCCCGAAGAGCCTCGCCGAGCTGACCGGGCGCGCGATGGAGCTGTTCGCGCGCCTCACCGACGGCGAGCCCGAGCTCACCTACAAGATGGCCCGCGACTTCTACGACGCCGCCTTCTGGGTCGACAGCGGCAAGGCGGAGCGCGAGCTCGGCTACCAGCACCGACCCGCCCGCAAGACCCTGGCGCGCGCGATCCGCTGGTACCTCGACCACGGCTACGTGCGCCCCGAGGTCGCCGCCGAGATCCGCTACGACGATCTCCCCGGCTCGGATCCCGAGCCGATGTTGCCCCACGAACGCACCGCCGTGTTCCAAGAGGGCTGAGTTGGCCAAGCGCGTCTGGGTGGCGCTGCCGGGTCGCGACGCCGCGGTCGAGATGACCCGCGCGGAGCTCGAGGAGCGCCGCAAGCGCGGCGATCTCCCCGCGGGCACGCGCGTGTGCCCATTCGGTCAGAAGGCGTGGCAACCCCTCGAGGCCCTCGCGGCCCCCACCGCCGAAGACCTCGAGGGCGGGCGCACGTCGATGGAGGCGCCGCCGCCTTCGGCCTCCGCCGCGGGCTTCGACCCGAGCGACCCGGTCCCGGAGCTCGCGCGGACCATCGCGACCGAGCTGCCCCCGCCGCTCGAGCCGCACCTGGAGGAGACCACCCCCGCGCTCCGCCGTGTGCAGGAGGAGCCCCGCGCCCGCTCGCGGTGGCCCATCGTCGTGTCGGCGCTCCTCTTGCTCGTCTTCGGCGCCAGCGCCGGCGTCTGGGCGTTCCTGCGCTTCGGCTACACCCGTCGCGCCGTGCTCGACCACGTGCCCGAGGGCTGCGCGGTGTTCGAGTACTACGACCTCGACGCGCTCGACGCTTCGTCTGCCCTTCGGCCGCTCGGCGACAAGCGCCGCAAGGCCCTGCGCGACTGGTCCGAAGACCTCGACGACGAGGACGGCTTCCGTCGCTCGGACGACGAGGACGCGCGCGGTCGCGTGGCGGTGCTGCGGCTGCTCGAGAAATCGGGCCTGCGCGCCTACGGCGACGTGAAGGAGATCGCCTACTGCGCGCTCCCCGACGACGACAAGACCGAATACCTGCTCGTCGTCGGCGGCACGTTCCGCGGCAAGGACCTGCTCGACACCTTGCGGCAGGCGTTCCTGCACCGCGACCGCCGCTCCAAGGAGGACAAGCTGGTCCTCGACGAGTCCGAGGGGCGACCGATCCTCAAGCTCGGCGATCCGGACAAGCGCGAGATCGCCCTGGTCAACGGGCAGATCGCCATGGTCGGCAAGCACAAGATCATCTCGCGGTACTTCCCGAGCAAGCCCATGGCGCGCGCCTACGGCGTCAAGGACGGCGACGTGCTCGTGCGCCTGTGGGCCGGCACCGAGAAGAAGGGGCCGACCGAGATCCGCTACCGCCTCGAGGGCGACCGCCTCGTGCTCACGACGACGTGGACCCCGAGCGGCGACAGCGACGGCCTCAAGAAGACCAAGGAGCAGCTCGCCGACACCGCCGACAAGCTCCGCGGCCTCGACGGCTTCGAGGCGCTCGGCGACGCCTTCGGCGCGGCCGAGGTGGTCGAGGACGGCAGCGAGCTCAAGAGCATCGTCAAGATCCCCTTGAAAGACTACGGCAAGGTCGTCAAGCACCTGTTCGAGGCCGACCGCCGCGAGCTACGCAAGGTCACGGACCTCCTGCGCGCCAGCAAGGCGCAGGACCCGCTCCGCCTCGTCGTGCAGCCCGGCGTCGACTTCTTCGAGCTCAAGCTGTCGCCGTGGAAGCTCTGAGCGACTGACGCGGCCGGCGGGCGGATCTATGTTGCCAACATGAAGCACATCCTCCGCATCGAGCTGATCGACGCCGACGATTCCGCGAACGCAGCGCTCGCGACGGCCCTGCACCGCGAGGGGTTCGAGCACAGCGTCGCGGGGCGCGACGGCCAGCGCTACCGCCTCCCGAGTGGCGAGTTCTCCTACGACGGCAAGGCCACCGTGCACGACGTGCTCGAGGCCGCCCAGCGCGCCGCCAACACCACCGGGAAGAAGTACCGGGCCGTCGCCACCGAGGTGGCGGGCCAGGTGTGGGCGGGCCTCGACCCGGTCTGAGACTCGCTAGACCGAGATCGCGCCCTTGCGGAACTCGCTGCGCGCGATCTTCACGTTCACGCACGCCGGGCGGCCGCTCTTGACGACCGCGAGGGCGGCGTCGAGCGCGGTGCGAACCTCGGCGGGCGATTCAGCCCAGAAGCCGGCGCCGCCGCAGGCCTCGACGACCTTCTCGTAGTGCGTGTACTCGAGGGCGGTCGCCACGGCGCGCTCCTCGCCGTACAGCTCGACCTGACCGCGCCGGATCTGGGTCCAGCCCGCGTCGTTGCCGATGACCGCGAGGACGGGGATCTTCTGGCGCGCCATCGCCTCGAACTCGAGGCCGTGGAGGCCGAAGCTGCCGTCGCCGTAGACGAGCCAGGTGACCGCGTCCGGCCGGGTGACGGCGGCCGCCATGGCGTAGCCAGGGCCGACGCCGAGCGTGCCCAGCGGCCCCGGATCCATCCAGATCTGCGGGTGCTGGAGCTTGAGCACGTAGGCCGCGGTGGCGACGAAATCGCCGCCGTCGCCGACGACGACGTCGTTCGGGCCGAGGCGGGCGTCGATCTCCGCGCAGAGGCGCAGCGGGTTCACTGGCGTGGTGTCGCTCTCGATCTCGGCGGTCATCTTGGCGCGCGACTTGGTCTCGGCGGCGCGGATCTCCTCGAGCCACGCCGAGGGCTTCTTCTCCGCGTAGGCGGCGAGGAGCTGGTCGAGCACCACGCCGCTGTCGCCGTCGATCGGCACGTCGACCTTGCGGTTGCGCCCGAGCTCGCGGCCGTCGAGGTCGATCTGGACGATGCGCGCCTCGCTGTTGATCGCGCGTCCGTAGTCGAGTCGGAAATCGAACGGCGTGCCGAAGATGAGGAGCAGGTCGGTGCGCGCCAGCGCCTGTTTGCGGGCGCGGCTGAAGAACGCGGGGTGGTCCTGGGGGAGGGCGCCGCGGGCCATCCCGTTGAGGAAGAAGGGCACGCCCCAGGCATCGGCCGCCCGGCGGACCGCCTCGCGCTGCGGCGACCAGCGGTGCTGGGTGCCGACCACCACCATCGGGCGCTCCGCCTTGGCGAGGAGCGCCGCGGCCTCGGCGATCGCCGCCGGTGCACCGCCCGGACGGGCCGGCGCGGTGGGCGCCGTCGCGGGCAGATCGGTGAGCGAGGCGAAGTTCATCAGCAGATCGAGCGGCAGCTCGAGGAACACCGGGCCCGGCACGTCGGCCATCGCGACGCGGAACGCCGCGTCGAGGTACTCGATGATGCGGCGGGTCTCGCCCACGCGGACCGACCACTTGGTGATCGAGCGCATCAGGTCGAGGTGGTTCATGTCCTGCAGCGAGCCCATGTCGGCGAGCTGCGACGGGCCGGCGCCGCCGAGGATGATCAGCGGTACGCCCGCGCGCTGCGCGTTGGCCGCGGCGGTGACCACGTCGGTCACACCAGGGCCCGCGGTGACCGCGCACACGCCGGGCTTGCCCGTCATGCGCGCGTAGCCGTCGGCCGCGTGGCCGGCCGTCTGCTCGTGGCGCACGTCGACGACGCGGATGCCCTCGTCGAGGCACCCGTCGTAGATGGCCTGGATGTGGCCACCGCAGAGGGTGAACAGGTGAGTGACCCCGTGCCGCGCGAGGGCGTGCGCGACCAACCGACCGCCATGGACCATCGTCATGGGGGGGAATGAGACACGCACCCGCGGCGCGCGTCGAGCGCTTCGAGACGGACGGCGCTGGCTTCGTTCATCGAGCCTGACGCAGCAGGCGCGCGAGGGTCGTGCGGCGCTCCTCGCCCCGCGCGTCGCGCACGGCCTCACGGAGCGCGTACCGGCTGCCGACGACGACCACCACCTGCTTGGCGCGGGTGACCGCGGTGTAGAGCAGCTTGCGGGCTAGCATCACGAAGTGCTGGTTCACGAGGCCGAGCACGACGGCGGGGTACTCGCTGCCCTGGGACTTGTGGATGGTGCAGGCGTACGCGAGCGTCAGCGCGTCGAGCTCCTCGCCCTCGCACTCGACGGTCCGTCCGTCCTCGAGCTGCACCGTGAGGGCGTCGTCGTCGTCGACGCTCGCCACGTGGCCGATGTCGCCGTTGTAGACCTCGCGCTCGTGGTCGTTCTTGGTCTGCATCACGCGGTCGCCGACCCGGAACGTCGTGTGCCCGTGGCGGAGCTCGGTCCCCGAAGGGTTGAGGCGCGCCTGCAGCTCCTGGTTGAGCGCGCGCGTGCCGACCGCGCCCTTCACCATCGGCACGAGCACCTGGATCTGCTTCCGGGCCTCGAGGCCGAACGCCCGCGGCAACCGCGTCTCGACCACCTCGACGATGGTGCGCGCGGCCTCCTCCGGGTCGTCGCGCTCGATCAGGAACAGCTCCCCTTGCGGCCGATCGCCGGGCTTCAGGGTCGGTGACGCGGTGGGGATCTCCCCCCGGAGGATCGCGTGCGCGCCCTGCACGATGCGCGAGGCGCCGGCCTGGCGGAACACCTCGGTCAGCCGCGCCGTCGGGATCACCCCCGAGGCGATCGCGTCGCGGAGCACCGCGCCCGGGCCCACGCTCGGCAGCTGGTCCTGGTCGCCCACCAGCACGAGGCGGATCTCCGCGGGCAGGGCGCGCAGGAGCGCGTGCATGAGCGGGACGTCGACCATCGAGCTCTCGTCCACCACGAGCGCGCCCAGATCGAGGGGGTTGGTCGCGTCGCGCGCGAACCCCTTCGGCCCGAACTCGAGCAGGCGGTGGATCGTCGTCGCCTCGTGGCCCGTGGCCTCTTGCATGCGCTTGGCCGCGCGCCCGGTCGGCGCGGCCAGCGCCACGCGCAGCTTCGCCCGCTCGAAGAGCCGCAGGATCGCGCGCACGACGGTGGTCTTGCCGACTCCGGGGCCACCCGTCACGACCGCCACCTTGGCCTCCGCGACCAGCGCGACCGCCGCGCGCTGCGCCGGCGCCAAGGTCAGGCCGAGCTTCTGCTCCACCTCGGCGTGGATGGCGTCGACGTGCCCGAGGGCACGCGTCTCCGTCTCCGGCTGCAGCAGACCCGCGAGCAGCGCCCCCACGCGCGCTTCGTGCGCGACGAGCGGCGCGTGCCCGAGGCCCTCCTCGGCGACGACGACCAGCTCCGCACCGACCAGGGCGTCGACGGCCGCGCGCACGCGCTCCCGGGTGCCCTGGTCGATCACCGCGCGCGTGGCCTCGGCGTCCGTCTCGGCGACGAGCAAGCGACCGGCGCGGTCCTCGAGGAGGTCACGCGGCGTGACGGTGTGACCGTCGTCGGCGAAGGACGCGATGGCGTGCAGCACGCCGGCCTGCGCGCGCATCGGATCGTCGCGGGCGACCCCGACGCGCGAGGCGACGAGATCGGCGGTGCGAAAGCCGACGCCAGGCACCTCGATCGCGAGCCGATACGGCGTCGTGCGCACGATCTCGAGCGTGCGATCCTGGTAGCGGCGGTGGATCCGCTGGGCGAGGGCTCCGGCGATCCCGGCCGTCGCGAGCTCGACGAACACCGCGCGCGCCCCGCGCTCCTCGCGCCAGGCCTCGGCGAGGCGCGAGGCCCGGCGCGTCCCGAGGGTCGGCACCTCGGCGAGGCGCTCGGGCGCGTGGTCGAGCACGCGCAGCGTCTCGGCCCCGAAGTGCGCGCGGATCCGGTGCGCGAGCTTCTTGCCTATCCCCTTGATCATGCCGCTCGCGAGGTAGCGCTCGATGCCCTCGGCGTCGGTCGGGCTCACCGCGGTCACGATCTCGGCGCGCAGCTGGGCCCCGTGCCGCGGGTCGGACTCGCGCTTGCCGACCGCCCGCACGTTCTCGCCGACCGCCACGGGCGGGAAACACCCGACGACCGTGAGGAGATCGTCGGTGTTCGGTCGCGCGCCGAACAAGGGGTTGCCGCGCGGGTGGGTGCTCGGTCGCAGCTTGATGACGCGAAACCCGGTGGCCTCGCTCTCGAAGGTCACCCGCACCACGGTGCCCTCGACCACCTCCGGCTCGCTCAAGGGGCGGGCTCCCGACGGTGGAAGCTCACGGCCGTGTCTCCCCACCGCCGGTCGTCCTCCAGCGCGAACCCGGGCAAGACCGGCGCCGCATCGCGCGCCGCGCGCTCCACGACCACCAGCGTGTCGGCGTCGGTGACGCCAGCGGTCGCGAGCACCGAGGACAGAGCGCGTACCAGGGCCCCCGACGGGAGGTCGGCATACGGCGGGTCGGCGAGCACGAGATCGAAGGGGCCGTGGGCGACGAGGGCCGTGCCGGCGCCTTCCACCTTCCGGGCCACGACGTGCAACGCGGACGCGAGACCGA
>JAEUKC010000358.1:0-5716 GCA_016794445.1 Myxococcales bacterium | reverse complement strand
CGCGAGGGGAGGGCGCGTGCGTGCATTCGCCGACTTCGCGCAGCGGCTCGCGGTGGCGCGCTGGATCGCGGCCCGACTCGTCGCCGACGGCGCGCGCATCGATCGCGCGATGGGCGAGGCGATCCTGGTCGTGGAGATGGCCGCGGCCTCGCCCCTTTGGCCTTCGGTCGTGGAGGCGTTTCGCGTGTAGGTGCGCCCGCGAACCGTGAAGGTGGGGTCACCCTGTGCCACGACGGCCGTTCACACCCCAGCCATTGCCGCCGACGAGGATGCGGCCCACGGCTTGCTAGGGTGAGCCTCCATGCGCCGCCTTGCCTCCCTTGCCTTGCCTTCTCTCGCCCTCGCCGCGTCCCTGTTGCTCGCGCCCCGCGACGCCGAGGCGTGCACGGCGGTGTTCTACCCGATCTCGGAGCCGGTCGACGGGGGGCCCGCGCAATCCCTGTCGGTGGTGAGCGACCACCGCATGGCCATCGCCATCACGCCTTCGATGACGACGATCTGGGACCAGGTGAACTACATCGGTGATCCGGCCGAGTTCGCCTGGGTGTTGCCCGTGCGGGGGCTCGCGGTCGTGGGCATCGGGAGCGACAACTTCCTCGCCTCGCTCGACAAGTCGACCGCGGTCCGCGTCGAGACGCCGAAGGCGGTCTGCGACTACGGGTATGGTGGCTACGACTACAACAGCGACTACCGCTCGGGCTGCGGATGCAGCGGCTATCAGGAGGACTACGCGAGCAGCGGCGGCAGCTACGAGCCCGACGTCGGCACCGACGACGGGGTCGTGGTCACCAAGCGCTCCACGGTGGGCCCCTACGAGGTCGCGCAGCTCCACAGCTCCGACCCTGACGTCCTCGTCCGCTGGCTCTCCAAGAACAAGTACGCCATCCCCGGCGACATCGCGCCGATCCTCGCGAAGTTCACCAGCGAGGGCTTCGACTTCGTCGTCGTCCGGCTGCGCCCGGGCTTCGGCATCAAGGCCATGCGCCCCATCCGCGTAAGCACGCGCGGCGCGAGCCCCCAGCTGCCCCTCCGCATGGCGGCGGCGGGCATCTCCGGGCACGTCGGCATGCAGCTCTTCGTGATCGGCGAGGGTCGCTTCCGCACCAAGAACTTCCCCACGTTCTCGGTGGATCCGGGGCAGCTCGTGTGGGATTACAAGGCCGGCAAGAGCAACTACGTCGACCTGCGCGACGCTGCGGCGAAGGTCTACGACGGGCGCGCGTGGGCCCTCGAGTCCAGCGTCGACGTCGCGCAGTCGATGATCCTCGCCCCCGAGGCGCCGCCGACCGAGCCGCCCTTCGACGCCGGCATCGACGCCTCGCCCTCCACGGACACGGGCGCGACCGACACCGCGCCCGCCGACACCCTCACGGCCGCCGACACGTTCACGGCGACCGACGCCGCCGATGCAGCCAGCGACGCGATCGACGCCGACCCCGACGCCGCCACCGACGCCACGCCCGACGCGCTCCCCGCGACCGACTCGGGGGCCATCCCCGCGACCGACACGGGGACCAAGCCGAGCGACACGGGCGCCGATCTGGGCGCTCCCCCCGGCGTCTCGCCCACCGCGTCCGACGTCGAGATCGCGTTCGGCACCTACACCTATCGCCGCGTCACCCGCCTGCGCGCGGACCTCCCCGTGCGTCACCTCTCGGCCGACCTCGAGCTCGAGGTGGACTCGAACCAGGCCCAGCTGAAGACGGTGATGCAGAGCACCGCCTGGGTGCACGGCGAGAACGTCTGTCCGGGCGGCACGCTGCGTGGCCTCTCCACGCCGGCGACGCTCCTCGGCCCGAGCAAGGCCGGCGCGGCGTGCGCGATGCCGCAGGAGAGCGCGCCCGACTACGCGATGCCGATCGGCCTGACGCTCGGCCTCGTGGGCCTCGGGCTCGTGCGTCGTCGTCGGGTCACTTCCCGCTGAACCGCGCCGCGCGGCGCTCGACGAACGACGCGAGCCCCTCGCGCGCGTCGTCGCTCCCGAGGATCGGCGCGAGGTCGGGGAACAGCCGCGCCGCTGCCGCGCGCTGGCCCTCGATCAGCGCGAGCCGCGACGACGCGATCGTGGCCTGCACCCCGAGCGGCGCCTGCGCCGCGATCACCTCGGCGATGCGGGTCGCGCACCCGAGGACGTCGTGGTCGAGCTCCTGCACCAAGCCCATGCGGTGCGCCTCCGCGGGCGGGATCTCGTCGGCCGTGAGCAGCCACCGCATCGCGTTCCCCCAGCCGATCTCCTGCACGAACCGGATCGTGCCGCCGCCCACCGGGTAGATGCCGCGCTTGATCTCGATCTGCCCGAAGCGCGTCGTGGGGTGCGCGACGCGCACGTCGCACGCGAGCATCAGCTCGATGCCGATGGTGAAGCAGATGCCCTGGATCGCCACCACCACCGGCTTGCTGCGCGGTGGCCCGAACAAGCCCAGCGGATCGATCCCGCCCTCGGGCATGGGGAAGCGCCCCTCGGCGAAGTAGGGGGTCATCGCCGCGAGGTCGAGCCCGGCCGTGAAATGATCCCCGTGGGCGAAGACCACCGCGCACCGCGCCTCGGGGTCGCGCTCGTAGGCGCCGTACGCGAGGCAGAGCTGCTCCCACATGGCCGGATCGAAGGCGTTGCGCTTCGCGGCACGGTCGAGCCCGATGAAGAACAGGTGGCCCCTACGCTCGGTCGAGATGCGCGCTTCGGTCATGGGCTAGGATGCTAGCCCACCATGACCCACGGGCTCCGTCCCAAGATCGAGGCGCTCTACCCCAAGCTGGTCGACCGGCGGCGCGACTTCCATCGCCACCCCGAGCTCGCCTACGAGGAGGTGCGGACCGCCGGCATCGTCGCCGAGTGGTGCCGCGAGCTCGGCCTCGCGGTCGAGACCGGCATCGGGCAGACCGGCGTGATCGCGCGCCTCGAGCGGGGCAAGGGCAAGCGCGTGGCCCTGCGCGCCGACATGGACGCGCTCCCGATCCAGGACGCCAAGTCGTGCGACTACAAGAGCACCATCCCCGGGAAGATGCACGCCTGCGGGCACGACGTGCACACGACGATGTTGCTGGGCGTCGCGAGCGTGCTCGTGTCGCTCGGCGACGCGCTGCCGGGCAACGTCACCTTCGTGTTCCAGCCGGCCGAGGAGGGGCGGGGCGGCGCGCTCCCGATGATCGCCGGCGGCGCGCTCGACGGCGTCGATCTCGTGCTCGGGCAGCACATGGGCCCCACCCACCCCACGGGCGTCATCGCGGTCTCCGAGGGGCCGGCCATGGCCGCGGCCGACTTCTTCGAGCTCGAGATCGTCGGCGACGGCGGGCACGGCGCCTACCCGCACCTGGCCCGCGACCCTCTCCCCGTCGCGGCGGAGATCGTCACCGCGCTGCAGACCATCGTCTCGCGCACCGTCGATCCGCTCGCGTCGGCCGTCGTCACGCTGGGCACCATCCACGGCGGGTTCCGCAACAACGTCATCGCGCCGTCGGTGGTGATGACGGGCACCGTGCGCACGTTCGACCCCGGGCTCCGCTTGGCAGTGCGCGACCGGGTCGCGCGGCTCGTGCGCGGGATCACCGAGGCCCACGGCCTCACCCACCGGCTCGACTACACCCTCAACTACCCGCCGACCATCAACCACCGGCAGGGCGTGGCGCTCGTCGACGCGACCGCGCGCGACGTGCTCGGGGAGGACGGGATCCGGCACATCCCGCCGTCGATGGGCGGCGAAGATTTCGCGTACTACCTCGAGAAGAAGCCCGGCGCGTTCTACTGGCTCGGCTGCCGCCCGCGCGAGGGGGCCGCCAACATCCACCACCCGGAGTTCGACGTGGACGAGCGCGCGATGGTGGTGGGCGTCGAGGTGATGGCCGAGGCCGCGCTGCGTTTCTTGGAAGGGGGTTTCCTGGAAGACGGCGTCACTTGAGCACGTGCAGCACGTCGCGCAGGAAGATCACGACGATGCCCATGAGGCCCTCGCCGGCCACGAAGCCGCTCGCCACGCTGACCGTGTAGCGCTCCGACAGCGGCTCGTTGCGCCTCTTCAGCCACCACGCGAACAGCGCGCCGAGGAACATCGCGAAGCTGTCGTTGAAGTCGATGACCATGGCGATGCCGAGGCCGGTGGCGCTCGGGACGAGCAGCGTCCACGAGGGGCCCTCCTCGGCGCCCTCGGCCTTGGCCTTGGCCGTCGCGCGCGCGGCGAGCTCGTCCAGCGTCGCGAGCAGCACGCCGATCACCGCGGCCACGGCGATCGCGGCGAGGGCGAGCTTCGGCAGGTTCGAGGGGCCGTCCTTGAGCAGCTTGGCCACGCTCGCCCACGCGACCGCGGCCGGCGCGGCGAGCTCCTTGCCGATCTTCTCGGGCTTGGCGACGAGGAAGTAGACCGGCACGCACACCACCGCGCCCGCGAGCACGCCGAGCATCTGCGCCCAGAACTGCTTGCGCGGCGCGCCGCCCAGCAAGTAGCCCGTCTTGACCTCCATGAGGAGATCCGCCGAGTGGCTCGCGGCGCCCGCGGTCACCGTGGCGGTCATGAGGTTGGCCGCGGCATTCCCGGGCAAGAGCACGCCGAAGAGCAGCTGGGTGATCTTCCCCATCGCGCCGATCGGCGTGACGTTGGTCTCGCCGGTCGCGCGCGCGGCGACCACCGACAGGAGGAACGCCGCGGCCACCGAGACCACGCCGAGGCCGATCGGCACGCCGAACCACGCGTGCTGCATCCACACGCACGCGATCGTGGAGCCGACGAGACCCCACACGAACCAGCGGGTGGGCACCTCGACCGCGGCGAGCGGGTCGACCATCGCGGGCCCGCGCGAGAACACCTTGCCGAGCGACGCGAACGCGCGCCCCACCATCTGCCAGCGGAAGGCGAACGCAGCCAGGCTCGCGCTCACCATCAGGGCGGTGCCGGGCCACACGCTCCACTTGGAGCGGAGCACGGCGTGGATCGCCTCGGGCGTGCGCACGGGGATGGCGTGCGCGGCCTCCGCGGCCTTCACGAACGCCGGCCACTCTGCGGCGCTCGCGCCCTCGGGGAAGAGGCGCAGCACGTCGGCGTGCAGCAGCCAGGGGCCGAGGAGGCCGTAGGAGAACAGCGCGCCGAGCAGGAGGCTGCTCGTCACCTTGAGGCCGATGATCGCCCCGGCGGCGTAGAGCATCAGGCTCGTGTTCGCGCCGAGCGACCACGCCGAGAGCTTGTGCCCCGCGAGCTTGCCCGGGAACGCCACCACCTCGGGGACCTTGCGCAGGATCCAGACCTTGCTCTCGAGCGCGAGCTTGAGCGCGGCCGCGAGGAGGCCGGCGGCGAACAGCGAGCGCGCCTTGGCGAGCGACTCCTTGCCCGCGGAGTGCATGGTGCGGATGGTCTCGGCGCACACGACGCCGCTCGGGAAGCGCAGCTGCTCGGCGTTGATGAGCGTGCGCTTGAGCGGGATGGCGACGATGACGCCGAGCACCGAGATGCCGAGCATCCAGAGCGCGAGCCGGGTGCCCGTGAGCTCGGGGACGTTGCGGATGGTGCCGTCGGCGCGCAGCATCGCCATCGCGGGGATGGAGCTCACGAGGCCGGCCGAGGACATGTACGCGGCGGCCGAAGCGGCTGTCTGCGAGGTGTTGTTCTCGAGCATCGTGAACGGCCGCATCCCCGGGAACAGGCGGCCGAGCGCGGCGAAGATCGCGAAGCCCACCACGCTCGCGGTGATGCCCATGCCGAAGCTCCAGCCGATCTTCAGGCCGATGTAG
>JAEUKC010000357.1:0-6623 GCA_016794445.1 Myxococcales bacterium | reverse complement strand
CCAGACGACGAGCCGGTTCTTGGGGTAGGTCGGGTCCTCGTCGATGGTCTCGTAGACGATCCGCTGGCCGTCGCTGGAGAACTGAGGGAACCGATCGCGGAACTCGTTCTTGGTGAGCACCTGCACCGGGCCGCCCGCGCTCGGGAGGGCGGCGATCTCGCCCTGGTTGCCGCCGACGTGCAGGGTGAAGGTGATCCAGGCGCCGTCTGGCGAGAACCGCGGTGTGCTCGCGTGGCCACCCATGGCCAGGGTGGTGACCTCACCCGTCGCGAGCGCGAGCACCGCGAGAGATCCCTTGGTGGTCTCGAGCACGAGCCGCTTGCCGTCTCGATCGGCGCTCGGACCGCCGAACGCAGTGCCCTTCTTGGCCTTCGTCACCACGGTCCGCGTGGGCGGGGTCGACTCGAGCTCGAGGGTGAACACGTGCTGCGGCACGACCGCGTCGTCGTCGTCGTCCTCGTCGCCCGCCTTCTTCGCGAGCGGCTTTCCGTTCTTCTTCTCGTCCTTTTCGCCCGGGAGCGGGACCTCGACCTTCGGCGTCTCGAGCAGCGCGAGCCGGTGCTCGTCGACGAACGTGAACGCGGCGATCGATCCGTCGCTCGCCTTGGACGCGAACACGGTCTCCCCGTCGGCGAGCCGGACCACGAGCAGCTCGGAGGCGCAGGTCTGGCACGCACGGTCCCACATCGCCGCGTACCTGCCGCCGGGCGACACCTTCGGGTCGACGAAGCGGTGCGAGGTGTCGACCCGCACCCGCTTGGCCTTGCCCGTCTTGTCGATGACCGTGATGGTCTTGGCCCACCCGAACAGATCCTCGACGAGCACGACCGGCACGCCGGTGGTCGGCTCGGCGGCGGGGTACCCGTACAGGTTGTAGCCCTTCCACAGGCCGACCGACTTGCTCGGGTCGGCGACGCTGCGCCACTCGAGGGCCTCGAGCTCGTTGATCCACCCCATGCTCTGGGCGCCGGCCACGTAGAACGGGCGGATGTCGTTGGCGCTGCGGAGGAACCCTAGCGGGGTGACCGCGGCGAGCTCGTCGTGCGCCGAGGAGGGGCTCAGATAGGTCGGCTTGACGGGGCCGTTCTCGGCGTCGAGCCGCAGCTTTCGCAGCTTGTCGTAGCTGTCGACGGCGTTCTTGGTCATCGACGTGCGCTTGTCGGCGAAGTCCTTGGCCGGCGCGAGCGAGGCCGCCTCGCCGGTCGCGCGCTTCTCGAGGATCGCCTTGATCGCCGGGTGCGCGAGCACGGTGGGGACCGCGAGGTCGAACGCCTGATCGGCCATGGAGCTCGCGAGCAGACGCCGCGCGACCTTCGGGTCCCTGGCGCCGGCGAACCCCGTCAGGCGCCCCGCTTCCCGGGCGGGCTCGCCGGCGAAGGTGACCGTCACGGGCGCGTCCACGCGGAGCTCGATGAAGCCGATCTTCTCGTGCTTGATCTCCTCGGGCTGGATGCGCGCCTCGATGACGAACCCCGCCTGCAGGGCCTTGGCCGCCTCGGCCGGCGACTTGGCTTTCTCGAGGATCCTCGTCACCTCCGGGTCGCCGGCCTTCACCACGTCGAACCCGAGCTTGGCGAGGCGCTCCCCGAGCTGATCGGAGAGCACCGCGGCGGGCTCCGAGCCCTCCCACCAGTAACCGTCGACGTCGAACGCGACCAGCACGCGGTTGGGACGCGGCGCCTTCGACAGCCGGTAGAAGAAGAGTCCCGCTCCGACGGTGATGGTCAGGAGCACGGCGATCACCGGCCAGATCCGCCGCCTCGGGACCAGGACGGGCTCTTCGGAGACGGGGGGCGCCATGGCAGCCCATGATGGGCATCCCCCCACGCGCGCGGCAATCACCTACACTCGGAGCGTGAGTTTCGAAGAGCGCCTCCGCGCCGAGTCGTTGCGGCTCTACGACCGCTACGAGCGCGAGATCGTCGAGGGCCTCTCCTTCTGCCCGTACGCGGTGGGCGCGCGCGAGGCCGGCCACGTCCGGGTCGCGGCCATCGTCACCGAGGCCTCTCCCACCGAGGTCGCGATCGGGGTCGAGGAGCTCGCCGTCGATCCAGAGGTCGACATCGGCATCCTCGTGCTCCCCCTGTGCACCCTCGACCGTCGCCGCTTCACGCGGTTCGTCGCCGAGGTGCGCGAGCTCGTGCCCGCCCGCGACGCGGGTTCGTTCGCGATGGCCGAGTTCCACCCCGACCCGCTCGCCGACGTGCAGAAGCCCGGCGACCTCACCTCCTTCGTGCGGCGCTCGCCCGACCCGACCATCCAGCTCGTGCGCATGCGCGCGCTGCAGCAGGTCCGGGCCAAGGAGAACCACGGCAGCGGCTACGTCGATCCGAGCGAGCTCGCCCTCATCGAGCGCCTCAGCGCCGCGCGCGAGCCCGTGCGGCCACCGCTCCACGAGCGCATCGCCGACATGAACCGCGAGACCATCGGGCGGCTCGGGTTCGACGCGGTGGTGGCGCGCATCGAGGACATCCACCGCGATCGCGAGCAGACCTACCGTCGCCTCTTCGCGGAGCACTCCTTCGACCGCCGGGCCGACATCGGCTAAGGCGCGGCGTCCATGTCGTCCGGCCCCCAGTCTCACTCTCCGCGCGCAGAGACGCCCCGCGAGCTCGCGGCGGTCTCCATCGCCGCCCTGGGCGTCGTGTACGGCGACATCGGCACCTCGCCGCTCTACGCCTTCAAGGAGTGCTTCGGCATCGAACACGGCCTGCCGCGCACGCCCGAGAACGTGCTCGGGATCCTGTCGCTCATCTTCTGGTCGCTGACGCTCGTCGTCATCCTGAAGTACCTCGCGTTCATCATGCGCGCCGACAACCGCGGAGAAGGCGGCATCCTCGCGCTCCTCGCCCTGATCTCCGACGTGAAGTCGAAGAGCAAGCTCGGGCTCGTGTTCCTCGGGCTGTTCGGGGCCGCGCTGCTCTACGGCGACGGCATGATCACCCCCGCCATCTCGGTGCTCTCGGCGATGGAGGGGCTCGGGGTCGCCACCCACGCGCTCGACCGCTTCGTCGTGCCGTCCACCGTGGCCATCCTCGTCCTCCTGTTCCTGGTCCAGAAGCGCGGCACGGCGAGCGTCGGCGCGGTGTTCGGCCCTGCCACCCTCATCTGGTTCGTGGCCATCGCCGCCGCCGGCATCCCCTGGATCCTCAAGAACCCGACCGTGCTCCGGGCGATGAACCCGCTCTACGGCGTGAAGTTCTTCCTCCACCACGGCAAGCACGGCTTCCTCGTGCTCGGCAGCGTCGTCCTCTGCATCACCGGAGGCGAGGCCCTCTACGCGGACATGGGCCACTTCGGCGCCAAGCCGATCCGCATCGCCTGGTTCGCCGTCGTGTTCCCGGCGCTCCTCTGCAACTACTTCGGCCAGGGCGCGCTCATGCTCGCCCGCGGCGCAGCCGTGGAGCACCCGTTCTACGAGCTCGTGTCGGGCTGGATGCTCTACCCGATGGTGGCCATCGCCGCGGTGGCCACCGTGGTCGCCTCGCAGGCCCTCATCTCGGGCGCCTACTCGCTCACCCAGCAGGCCGTGCAGCTCGGGTACTGTCCTCGCGTCTCGATCGTGCACACGAGCGGCGACGCCGAGGGGCAGATCTACGTCCCAGAGATCAACTCCATCCTCATGGTGGCGTGCGTGGCGCTCGTGCTCGCGTTCCGCGAGTCGGGCAAGCTCGCCGCGGCCTACGGCATCGCGGTCACCGGGACCATGAGCATCACCTCGCTCCTGTTCTACCAGGTGGCCCGCAAGAAGTGGGGCTGGAGCTTCGGTGCGGCGGGGGGCCTCGTCGCCCTCTTCCTCGTGTTCGACCTCAGCTTCTTCGCGGCCAACCTCGTCAAGTTCATGCACGGCGGGTGGTTCCCGATCGTGATCGCCACCCTGATCTTCGCGATCATGGTCACCTGGAAGCGCGGCCGCGCGGCGCTCGGCGCGTACATGCTCGGGGCCACGCTGCCCATCGACATGTTCCTCTCCGACGTGAAGGAGACCCAGCCCCACCGCGTGAAGGGCAGCGCGGTGTTCATGACGAGCAACCCCGACGGCGCGCCGCCGGTGCTCCTGCACCACTTCAAGCACAACAAGGTGCTCCACGAGCAGGTGATCCTGCTCTCCATCCAGACCAAGCACGACCCGGAGGTGCCCGCCGCCGAGCGCGTCACGGTCAACGACCTCGGGCAGGGCTTCTACCAGGTGATCGCGGTCTACGGCTTCATGCAGACGCCGAGCGTGCTCGACATCCTGCAGGCGTGCCGCGAGGGTGGGGTCGCCGCCAACCCCGACGACACGAGCTTCTTCCTCGGCCGCGAGACGCTGCTCACCACCGGCAAGAGCGGCATGGCCACCTGGCGCAAGGCGCTGTTCTCGTTCCTCTCCCGCAACGCCCGCCCGGCCACCCACTTCTTCCGCATCCCGCCGAACCGCGTGGTCGAGATGGGCATCCAGGTCGAGCTGTGACCCGGGGGGTGCTGGCGGCGATCGGAGCGCTCGCGCTCGTCGGCTGCGCGCCCAGGAACGAGCCGAAGCCGCCGCCGGTCATCGTGACGCCGCCACCCGCCACGTGTGGCGGGGCGCCCATGCGCGTGCGGTTCTTCGACGTCGGTCAGGCGCTGTCGGTGCTGGTGGAGCTGCCCGACGGCCGCGCCATCCTGGTCGACGCCGGCGAGTCGCCGAAGCGGCCAGGGTGCGGCGCGCCGTGCGAGGCGTGGAACGACCACCTCCTCGACGGCGTCACGAGCTCCCTCGGCGGCCGACCCATAGACCTTCTATGGATCACCCACCCGCACTCCGACCACCTCGGCGGGGTCCCCGAGCTGCTCGAGAAGGTGGCCGTGAAGGCCTACGCTGACAACGGGCGCGACCTCGACAAGAAGCCGGTGCAGCGCGCGCGGAACGCGGTGGTCGCGCACGGCGCGAAGCTGCACGAGATCGTCCCTGGCGCGAAGTCCCCGCTGCCCGACGGCACGGGCCTCACGCTGCGGCCTATCCTCCCGGAGACCTTCCCGCCCTCGTGCGCGCAGGGCGACGCCAACGACTGCTCCATCGGTCTGCGCATCGACTACTGCAAGTCCTCGGTGCTGTTCACGGGTGACGCGGAGGCCGCCGAGGAGGCCCTCCTCGACCCGGGCGGCCCGGTCACCCTGCTGCAGGTCGGGCACCACGGGAGCGAGACCTCGAGCTCCCCTTCGTTCCTCGCGAAGGCCGCGCCGAAGTACGCGGTCATCTCGAGCGGCAAGCCCCACGAGGGCACCAACGCGACCTACTGCCATCCGCGCAAGAAGACCGTCGAGAAGCTCGACCAGGTGCTCGGCGGTCCGCAGGGCAAGGCGTTGCGGGTGTTCGACGGCGCGGTGTCGTGCAAGGGCGCCAGCGAGGACCACTGGTCCGACCTGCCGACGAGCGACCGGCTGTTCGCCACCGCGCGCGACGGTGACGTCACGCTGGTCACGACCGGCGACGGCACCTTCGTGCGCAAGTGAACGGCGCGGCCAGAGACTCAGATCGACGGGTCGACCGCGGCGACGTCGCCCGCGAGCTTCGGTGACTTCTTCGGCGGCGCGATCGGCTTCGGAGGCGCCGGCGGCGGGAGGGTCGCCTTGAGGCCTCCCGGCACCGCCGGACTGATCGCGCTCGGGACGGGTGGTACCGGCTTGACCGCGGCAGGCTCGCCCTTCACGGTCGGCGGATGCTTCGCGGGCTCCACGACCGGCGGATCGGTCTCGAGCCCACCGAAGCCCGGCAGCGGATCGCTCGGCGAAGGCGGTGGCTTCTTGGCCTTGGTCGCGAGCCCGACGTGCGACTCCTCGGGGTCGGCGTGCGCCCCCGGGACCTCGCGCGCCTCGGAGCACGCGAGCGCGGTGCACGCCGCGAGCAGCGCGGCCACGGTCGGCAACCCACCCCGCACGAGGCTCGCGGTCAACGGTCGCTGCGGTCGCGCCGACACCGGGCAGGCGAGGGGCGCGGGGATGGGCTTGCGCTTGGCGCTCATGTCCTCCTGTACGTGTCAGGTCGCCGGTCGATCTGGCGAGCCTGCGAACATCGATGTAGGCCTCTCTGCGATGTGCGGCCGCATGACCTTGACCCTCCCGGATTTCGGGGAGTTCGTGGGCTTCCTGGGCGTGACCGGGAGCGACGAGCTGCGGGCCGACTACCGTCCACGCTTCAACGTCGCCCCGACCGATCCGCACTTCCTGCTCGTCGGCGCCCGGACCCTCGTCCGGGGCCGGTGGGGGATGGGCCCGCGGCGGACCATCAACGCCCGCGCCGAGACGGCTGGCAAGCTCGCCACCTTCCGCACCGCGCGCCGCTGCGTCGTGCCCGCCGACGGCTTCTACGAGTGGGACCCGAGCACCCGCGTGCCGCGCTGGTTCCACGGCAAGACCGCGCCGCTGCTCACGTTCGCCGGGATCCACGACGTCGCGCTCGGGTTCGCCGTGCTCACCGTCAGCGCGAATCCCCTGGTCGCGCTCGTCCACGACCGCATGCCCGCGATCCTCGCGCCGTCGGAGATCGACGCCTGGCTCGGCGGGGCCGACGTGCGCCTCGGGCCCGCGAACGACGACGTCCTGATCGCGCACGACGTCGACGACCGCGTCGGCAACGTGCGCAACGACGACCCAGCGTGCAT
>JAEUKC010000340.1:0-2281 GCA_016794445.1 Myxococcales bacterium | reverse complement strand
GCCGTGCGTTCCGGTCAAGGGGCGTGTTGAGGTCAAGTGCGGTCGCGGGGCGATGGTCAGTCACGGTACGGGGGCTCAGACAGGGTCCTGGCAGAAAAGTTCCGCGGAGCGCCAAGGAAAATTCCCCAGGGGACAGTGGCCGCGAAAACCGCCCTCCTGGCCCCTTCAGAGGAACCTCGCGCGGAGCTCCGGGGTGGGCACCCGGCAGGTCTCCCGCTCGCCGAACCAGCGGAGGCGGTTCCGGGCGACGATCCGGTAGACCCCGTCGCGCAGCGGTCGGGGCAACAGCAAGAGCGAGAAGGCCCACGACCACGGCGCGCGGAGGTGGCGCGCGGCGCGCAACGCCGCCGTCGATCGGACGCTCGCCCGCCCCGCCTCGACCAGCACCATCGTCTCGAGCGCCTCGGAGAGCCCGTGCGCGCGGAGCAACTCGACCCCCGCCGCCGACTGGAGCGCCGCGAACCGCAGCGTCGGCGCGCGCTCGTGGCGGAGGACGAAGTCGACGGCGCCGTTGCAGAGATTGCAGACGCCGTCGAAGAGCAACACCGCGCCCTCCTCCCCCCTCTGCGCGCCCTCTCCGCTCCGATCCATCCCTCGATGGTACGTGGTAGCGAGTCCCGATGCGCGCGCTCGGATGTCTGTTCGCTGCAGGGCTCTTCGCGGTCGGCTGCACCTCGTTCGCCCCGCCGAAGTCCCCCCTGCCCGACGCCAAGTCGGCGGTCGCGCGGCTCGACGCGACCTACGCCAAGGTCACCGGCATCCGCGGCAACGCCAAGATCGACTACCTCGGCGACAAGGGCCGCGTGAAGGGCGAGCTGAAGCTGCTCGCGAGCGCGCCCGACAAGCTCCGCATCGGCATCAGCGCCAGCGTGGTGGGCTCGGCAGGCGAGGTCGCCTCCGACGGCGTGCGCTTCTGGGCCGACGACAAGGCCAACGGCCGCTACATCATCGGCCTCGCCAAGCCCTGCAACATCGCCCGCATCACCCAGGTGCCGCTCGCCTCGCGCGAGCTCGTGCCGATGTTGTGGGGCATGCGGCCCGACCTGCCGCAGAAGGTCACCTGCGACAGCGTGAAGTGGAACGGCGACGGCGGTTTCTACGTCGTCGCTCTCGGGCACGAGACCACCTCGTCCACCGACCCCAAGCTCCACGAGCTGCGCATGACCCCCTGGCCCGAGGACCTCGACAAGCCGTGGGGCGAGCAGCGCATGCGCCTGCTCGGCGTGCTCGCCTGGCGCGACGACGCGCTCGTCTACCGCGTCACCATGGCCGATCACCAGAAGACGGCGACGGCCAAGGCCATCGTCGATCCGGACGGCCTCAGCGACGACGTCCTGCCGAGCGGCCCCGACGTCGAGGTCGACGTGCCCCGCAAGATCCACGTCGAGGTCCCGGCCAAGAAGAGCGACGTCATCTTCAAGTACGAGGAGGCGTTCGTGAACCCGCCGCTGCCGAAGGACGTGTTCAAGCTCTACATGCCGCCGGGCGTGCCGGTCGAAGAAGCCACCTGCGACTGAAGGCCGAGGGCTAGCGCACCCGGACGAACGGGTTCTCGCGGCGCTCCTCGCCGATGGTCGTGTCCTCGCCGTGACCGCACACGACGCGCGTGGGGTCGGGCAGCGCGAAGAGCTTCTTCCGGATCGAGCTCACGAGCGCGGCCTGGTCGCCGCCCCAGAGATCGGTGCGCCCGACGCTCCGGCAGAACAGCGTGTCGCCGGCGAACAGGAGGACGGCGTCGTCGCCCGCGCTCTTCTGCCGCACCTCGAAGCAGCAGGAGCCCGGCGTGTGCCCCGGCGTGTGGATCACGCGCAGGTCGATGCCCCCGAGCGAGATCACCTCGTCGTCGCGCAGCGCGGCCTCGAGCTCGGCGTGTTCGGGTGCGGTGCGCATGCCGAGCATCTGCGCCTGGATCGGGAGGATCGAGTAGAGGAACTCGTCGCCCTCGTGGATGCGCGCGGCGGCGCCGTGCTTCTTCTGCACGGCGGCGGTCGCGCCCACGTGGTCGATGTGGGTGTGGGTGTGGAGGATCGCCTTCACCGTGAGCCCGTGCTCGGCGATCACGGCCTCGATCGCGGGGAAGTCTCCGCCCGGATCGATGACGATGGCCTGCTTGGTCGAGGGGTCGCCGAGGATGGTGCAATTGCAGCCGAGCGGGCCGGCGGGGAAGGTCTCGACGATCATCTAGGTCTTGGTGTTGTAGCTCGTGTTCTCGAGGAGGATCACGTTGGTCTTGCTGCGGCTCTCGCCGACGCTGGTCACGTAGACCGCGGGCTGGTCCACG
>JAEUKC010000323.1:0-31994 GCA_016794445.1 Myxococcales bacterium | reverse complement strand
AGGCCCTTGGCGGTGAATGCAGGCGACGTGGGCGCCTTCACTGTCGTCTGGCCGCTGACGCCGACCCATCCGCCCTTGCAGTCGACGCCCCCGAACGCGGCGACGCCATCCACGGCGACGACGGCCTCCGCGAAGTCCTCGGCGCAGGCGTAGACCCGCTTCTTCTTGTCCTTCGCGGTGGCCAGCGCCTTCGCGAGCGTCTTCAGCGGACGGGTCTTCGCGCCGTCGTTCGCGTCGTCCCCGAGGCTCGACGAGACGAACACGCCGAGGTCGTCGCGCAGCACGCACGGGGCATCCTTGGGAGCCCTGGTGTCGTCGCACGGGCCAGCGTCCACGTCGGTGACCGCCGTGTCCGGAGCTCCCGTGTCCGCGTCGGCGCCGACCTCGGTCGCCGTCTCCGCCTCGGTGTCGGTGCCGGTATCCTCGGGGGTCGACACATCGGAGCTGCTGCCGCCGCAGCCGACGACGAGTGCCAGACACGAGATCGGAAGCAAGCGCATGGTCGCGCAGTCTAGCGACCCAGGCCATTCCAGCAATGTGGTGCACCGCTGGTGCAGGTCGAGTGCACCACACGCTGGTGCACCTGCGAGCACCCTTGCCGGCATCGCCGCCGAAAGCGCGATCGGGAGCCGCGGCACGCCGCTCGCAACATTCACGAGAACGGCGTTCCGACCGACGGCGTCGTCGACTACCCTCATGCCCCACCCGATGTTCGCGCGCGCCTACACCCGTGAGCTCGAGGCCCTCTGGTCTGGCCTCGCGCGGGTTTCGGCCCGGTTTCCCCGGCTGGAACACGTCCTCCAGCGGGACGCCGATCCCCGCATGCAGCGGCTCGTGCAGGGCGCGGCCTACCTCTTCGCGCAGGTCCGCGAGAAGCTCGGTGACGAGTTGCCCGAGGTCGGTGATGCGCTCGTGGCGCGTGCGCTGCCGGGTGTCCTCCGGGGCCTGCCGAGTGCCACGGTCGTGGAGCTCGGCGCGAGCGCTGCGGCCCGCCGCGTGGCGGTCGTGCCGGCGGGGTCCACCTTGCTCGTGCGCAAGGGCAGGGACACGCTGCGGTTCACCAGCGCGTGGGATTGCACCGTCCATCCCTTGCGGGTCGCCGGGACCAGCGTCGTCCGCGATGCGACCGGCGCCCAGCGGTTCGAGATCGCCCTGCGCGGTGCGGGGACCCTCGAGGCCACCGTCCCCGGCGAGCTCACCCTCTTCTTCGGGCACCCCGATCGGAAGCTGTCGCTCGCCATCGCCCGTGCGTTCGCGCTCGCGCCCGAGGTCCGCTTGCGCGCGAGCCGACGTGGCCGCCTCCCGGTCGAGACGACGGTCCGAGCCGCGATCCGCGTGCGCGGTCTGGATGTGGCCGACCGCGTGTTCCCCGGGCGATCCGAGCGCTTCCGCTCGAGCACGCTGCTCCGCGAGCTGGCGGTGTTCCCGGAGAAGCACGCCTTCGTGACGCTGCAGCTCCCCCCTCGCTTCCGGGAGGAGATCGGCGAGCACGAGACCCTCGCCCTCGAGGTGGACCTGCCGTTCGCCGTCGCCGGGGCCGAGCTGCTCGACGCCACGCACGTGCGGACCTGCTGCGTGCCGATGGTCAACGTGTTCGGCGCCGACACGGGCGTCCTGCGCGGGGTGCGAGCGCCGACGCTGCCCCTCCGGTCCGCGGAGGTCCCTCACGCCGAGCCGTACGAGGTGGAGCGGGTGGTCCTCGATCCGGGAGTCCCCACCGAGACCGTCGTGCCGAGCTGGGAGCACGACTTCGTCGACGGGACGGGCACGATCCTCCATCGAGTCCTCCGTCGCAGAGCGTCCCACGGCGAGGGTGCGGACTGGTCGGTGGCCTTCCTCGGCGAGAGGTCCTTCCAGGAGCCCGTGCCGCTCCGACCGTTGCGGGTGGAGTTCCTGGCGAGCGATGGCGCGCGCACGAGCGGTCTGGGCATCGGTGACGTGACCGGCACCGTGGGCGGCCTCACCGCCGTCAACGTCACGCGCGTGACCCAGGCGGTGCTGCCCGCCTCGGACCGCGAGATCGCCTGGCGCTCGAGCGCACACGCACGGATGGCCGCGGGCACCCTCGCCGATCTCGGTCACCTGCGCGCGTTCCTCGAGGTCAACGATCCGCTGCGGCTCGTCTCCCCCGAGACCCTGCAGGCGAGCGCCCACGAGCGCGTGCATCGCCTCGACGCCGACGGCGACCTCCAGTGGGGCGACCACTACCGGATCGACCTCGACGGCGAGTCGCTCGGTGGGGTGGGCGCGGTCCACGTGCTCGCCCACGCGCTCCACGCGGCGCTCGCCGAGCGCACCGAGCTCTCTCGCTTCGTCACCCTCGACGTCCACGACGGCGACCAGACCGTGCGTCGTCCCGCCTGCACCGGCGAGCGGGCGCCATTTCCATTCGGCTGAAGGAGTCCTCGTGAGCTCGTTCCAGTTCTACGGCAAGATCAAGGGGAAGAAGCAGGGCGCCTTCAAGGGCGAGTCGAAGCGCGAGTCGCGCACCGACTGGTTCGAGGGCGTCGCGCTCCGCTACAAGTCGTTCGTGCCGACCGAGGCCACGCAGGGCGTCGCGGCCGGAAGGGTGCGGCACGAGCCGGTCGTCGTCACCAAGGACTGGGGCGAGTGCTCGCCGCAGATCCTCCAGGCCATGTGGGACGACGAGGTGCTCGACGAGGTCGTGTTCGAGTTCGTCGAGGCCGACGGCCTCGGCAACCCCGAGGCCGTGTACGAGACCATCACGCTGCGCAAGGCCACCGTCGTCTCGGTCGAGCGACACACCGACAAGCTGCGCGCGAACGCGACGGAGGGGGAGGCGGCCACGCGCGAGCTCGAGGACGTGGGGTTCAAGTTCGAGGAGATCGTCGTCAAGAACGCGCGCGGCAAGACGGTCGCCCAGTTCAGTCGAGGCTGAGCATGCGGTCCCTCCTCACCGAGCTCTCCGCGGACGCGAGCCCCTCGCGGGACGCGAGCCGGGCGCTGCGCGACGACGTCCTCGGCAACCTCGAGGCGCTCTGCCGGACGAGGCGCGGCTCGTCGCTGGTCTCGCCGGGGTTCGGTATGGTCGACGTGCTCGGGGTGTTCCGGTCGTCCGATCGCGGCGCCGAGCACGTGCGCAAGGCGCTCGAGGACGCGGTGCGGGCCTTCGAGCCGCGGCTCCACCGGCCTCGCGTCCAGCAGCTCCCGTCCGAGGACTCCGACCTCACCCTCCGCTTCGAGATCACCGGCGAGATCGTGGTCGGCGGTCGATCGACCCCTGTTCGCTTCGAGACCACCTACGACGCGGCCGTGACCGCGACGGTGCGCTGATGCGGGCGCTCCCTCGCCTCGACGTGGGACGGCTGCTCGGCGAGGCGCGCCGCTTCGCGGAGGGCAACCTCCGGATCGCCGCCGCCCTCCGCGACCCCCAGGTCTCGGGCGACGATCCCTGGGTGGAGCGCTTGCTCGACGGCGTGGGCTACCTGGCCGGGGTCTCGCTCGATCAGATCGATCGCCTCCAGGCCGGCGTGTTCCAGTCCGTGACCGACGCCGTGGCTCCCGAGCTCGCGCGTCCGACGCCAGCCTTCTGTCTCGTCCAGGCCAGCGCCGAGGCGCCGCGCGTGGTCGAGGCCGGCGCCGAGCTCGAGTCCGATACGGTCGACGGCGTTCGCTGCCGGTTCCGCGTCCTCGACGGGCTCCATGTGGGGACGGTGCGGATCGCGCACGCGCACCAGACGCTCGTCTCCGGCGTCGGAAGCCTCGAGCTCACGCTCCGGGCTCCGGCCGGCCAGACGCTGGTCGACGCGCTCGCGGGTCCGCTCACGCTCCATGTGACGACCGACACGCGCGACGGACTCACGCTGCTGCACTGGCTCGGTCATCGGTGCGATCGCGTCGAGATCCAGGTCGGCGCACGCAGCGAGGTCCTCGGTCGGATCCGGCGACCGGGTCTCGAGGGCGTCGACGCGGCGCTGCCCGCGCCCGACGGTCCGCGCCCGGTGTTCGCCCCCCTGCGCCTCTACGCGGTGGCCCCCACGCGCTTCTCCTTCGTCCAGGTCGACGACCCGCGCCCCGTGCTGCGCGCGCTCGGCGCGGACGACGTGGCGGTCCTCCGCTTCGTGTTCCGCACGCCGCCACCGCTGGTGCAGCTCCCCGAGGTGCACCTCGATCGCGTCCTCGCGGCCAACCTGTTCGAGGCCTCCTCCGAGCCGTTGACGATGGACGCTGCCCGGTGCGAGGCGGCCGTCCGGGTCGCGGGCTCGCCGGCGCGCGCCAGTGGCGTCTACGCCGTGACGCGGGTGCGTGCCGCTGCGCGCGGGCTCGACCGCGTCGTCGAGGTCGCGCCCACCCGGCGACAGGAGGCGGTCCAGACCGACCCCGTCCATCCGCTCCGTTACCAGCTGGTCAACCGCCCCGTCCCGTCCGGGGCGGGGAACGACGTCCGCGTGTGGCTCCAGGTCGCCGCCGAGGCGCCGTACGTAGTCCGCGCGGAGCTCCTCGCCCACGACGGCGCAGCGGCTTCCGCGGTGCCGGCCGGTGGTCTGCGCGGAGCGGGACTGCGCTCGGTGGCTCGTCCCACGCCGTACGTGCCTGCAGCCCACGGTCCGGCCCTCGCGCGCAGCACCCTGCGCCAGGCAGCGCTCTCGACCGGGACCAGCGATGTTCGCGCGCGCGTGGTCGAGCACCTCCTCACCGCCGGTGTGCCACGCGACGTCTCGCCGGAGCGTCACGACGCCTTCCTCGCCCGGGTGCGCGCGATCACGCGGGCCTCGCTCGGGCCGGCGAAGCGTCGACACGGCGCGGGCGTGATCTTCGGCGTCGAGCTCCGGCTCGAGGTCGACGCCGAGCCCTTCCTCGGGCTGGGTGACCTCGGGCTGTTCGGCGCGTGCCTCTTCGCCTCGTCGACCACGACGGTCGCGACCAACGAGTTCTTCCGGCTGACCCTGGTCGCTCCGCGCGCGGACTTCGTGGAATCCTGGGAGACCCCGTGAGCGCGCTGCGAGCCCTCGCTGCCCAGGCGTCGCGCTTCGACTTCGTGGCGCTCGTGCGGGCCGCCGAGCGCGTGCTCGGCCGCGCTGCCGGGGAGTTCCTGCGCGTGACCCACGATCCGCGCCTCCAGTTCCAGCCCCGCGACGTGGTGGATGCGGAGGTCGCGGGCGAGGTCTTCCACGTCCGCACGTCCTTCCTCGGCCTGTACGGCGCGGCCTCACCCCTGCCGACGACGGTGAGCGAGGCCGTGCTGCACGCGGAGCACGACGAGGAGGTCGGGCCGCTGGCCGCGGTCCTCGACGTCCTGCACACCCGGGCGTTGCTGCTGCTGTACGAGGCCTCGACGAAGTACGCCCCTGCACCCCGTCCGTCGCCGACCGACGCGATGGCCCTCCGTCTCCGCACGCTCTCCGGCATCGATCCGTGGGCCGACCGGTCGCAGCCGGGGCTCGCTCCGGACGTCGCGGCCGGCCTCTCGGATTACCGCAAGGGCCAGGTCGCGCCCGTGGAGGCCGAGCTGCTCCAGCAGCTGCTCGTGCACCTGCTCCCTGGCCTGCCTGTCGTCGTCCGGCCGCGCGCGGTGCGGGAGGTCGAGATGGGGGAGGGGGACTCGCCGATCCTCGGCGATCCGCGGTGCCGGCTCGGCGAGGGGCTCGTGTGCGGCGTGGGCTCGACGGACGTCGCGGGGCTCGTCCGCATCGAGGTCGGTCCGGTCGGACGCGCCGAGCTCGACGCGCTCCTGCCGAAGCGACCGCGGTGGACGGCGTTTCGCGAGGCGGTCGCCTGGCTGGTCGCCGACGCGGTCGACGTCGAGCTGGTCGTGCTGGTTCGCGGAGGAGAGACGCCGATGACGACCCTGGGCGGTGGCGCCGGCTCGGTGCTGGGGGTGGACGCGCTCGTGGCCGCCGACCGGAGTACGCCGGTGCGCGTCACGATCCCGCTCGCCGACGGAGCGACGGCGGCCGACTGCGTGTATCGCGAGGTGACCCCGTGAGCCCCACCGACGAGGACTACGCGGACGCCGTGCGAGCGGTGCGCGACGAGCTCGGGGCGTGGCTCGCCGATCCCGCGCAGCCGGTGGGGAGTGCGCGCGCGCTGCTGCGCGACCTGCATCGCCCCGGGGTGCGCGACCTGCGGGTGCTGACGTGGACGGCGCTCGTCGAGGTGCGCGAGGCGCCCTCGCTGGAGGCTCTCGCCGCGCTCACCCAGGCGCTGGGAGGCGGCGGAACGCTCCTGCCCGCGAAGAAGTCGGCACAGCACGACGCGCTGTCGTTCCTCTACGAGCGGCTCGGTCTGCTCCTCCAGGGCACGTCGTCCGACCCCGCGGCGTGGAGACTCGCGATCGAAGAGCTGGAGCGCGCGACCGAGGACGCGCTCGGTCCCGACGTGCCGCGCGCGACCGCGCTGCGGAGCCGGCTGGACGAGATGCTGGGTGCGCGAGCCCTCGCGGCTCCGGCTCCCGGCGAGGACGGAGGGAGCGAGGAGAGCCTCGCCCGCGAGGCCCGGCGTCTCCGCGAGACGAGCCCGGCCGACCCGCTCGGATACCTGCTCGCGCGCCGCGCTGCCTGGCTGCGCATCGTCGGGCCACCCCCGGTCCGCGACGGACGGACCTTCGCCGCGCCGCCGCGCGCTGCGCTGCGAGCTGCCGTCGAGAATCGAAAGGACCCACGGCGCGCCGTCGAGGCCTGCGAGGCGGCCGTGGCGAGCGATCCCCTCTGGCTCGACCCGCATCGCCACACGGTGACCGCGCTCCGCGCGACAGGACACGACGACGCAGCGCGCGCCGTCGAGCTCGAGGTGCGAGCCTTCGTCCTGCGACACCCGTGGCTCGTGGCGCTCTCGTTCAGCGACGGGAGCCCGGGCGCAGACGCCGCCACGAGGGCGTGGCTCGACACGCTCGATCCACCCGTGGCCGAGCCGACCGCTGGACCCCGCGGCGATCTCCTCTCGGCGCTCGCCGAGGCCCGCCGACGGCTCTCGGCCGACGACGCGAGCGGTGCGCTGGCCCTCGTGCGTCGAGCGATCGCGCTGGAGACGACCGACGCCGCGCGGTACGAGCCGCACCTCTTCGCCGAGCTCTACTCCCTCGGGATCGACGTGCTGTCGCGGCCGGGCGCCGCCGCGGAGCCCCTCCGCTCCGCGCTCACCGCGGCCTGGACCGCCCGTCGCTGGCAGGTGGACCATGACTGAGTTCCGCGCTCCGCGTCTCCCCACGGTGGCCTGGCGAGCCGCGCTCGAAGCCCTGGCCGACGTCCACGCCACGGGGACTCCGCTCGAGCTCGCGGCCGACGTCCTCGTCGCCGAGATCGACGCCCGCATCGGCGCCCAGCTCGACGTCATCCTCCACGCCCCGGCCTACCAGCGCCTCGAGGCGGCGTGGCGAGGCCTGGCCTTCGTCGTGGAGCGCGTGGACTTCGCGGAGAACGTGCAGGTGCACGCCTGGAACGCGCGCCTCGAGGAGATCGCCGACGATCTCGACGCGGCGCCGGCGGTGCTGCGCACCAGCCTGTTCCGCTGGGTGTTCACCGAGGAGTTCGGCCAGTACGGAGGCACCCCCTACGGCGCCGTCCTCGTCGACCACGCCTTCGGTCCCGGTCCGCGCGACGTGTCGATCCTGCGGGCGTTCGCCGCGATTGGAGCGATGGCGCACGCACCGTTCTTCGTCACCGCGAGCCCGGCCCTCCTGGGGCTCCGCTCGTTCGACGAGCTCCCAGGCCTCCGCGACCTCGCACCGCTGGGGGACGACCTCCGCACCGCTCGCTTCCGCGCGCTCCGCGAGTCGGCGGACGCGCGCTACCTCGGCGTGCTGCTGCCACGGATGCTCCTGCGCCGTCCCTTCCGCGAGGAGGACGCCGAGCGGCTCGTCTACACCGAGCAGGTCGTCGAGAGCGGTCAGGCGCTGTTCGGCAGTCCCGTGTACGCGTGGGCGACGCGACTCGCGCACGCGTTCGCGCGCGAGCGGTGGTGCTTCGACATCACGGGCGCATCCGGCGGCCGGGTCGAGCCCGTGCCGGCGCCGACGAGCCCGACCCTCGGGGTCGGTCACCCGCGACCGATGCTCGAGGCGCTCGTCTCGGAGCGGACCGAGGTGGCGCTCGCCGCGCTCGGGTTCATCGCGCTGACCCACGACGGATACGACGCCGGGGCCACGTTCGTCAGCGCGCCGACCCTCTACCAGCCCCGCTCCTTCGGGGCGAGCGCGCGCGGCAAGGCGGCTTCGCTGGACGACAAGCTCGGTGCTCAGTTCCCGTACCTGTTCATCGCCTGCCGCATCGCGCACTACGTGAAGGTGCTGCAGCGCGACCTCCTCGGGGGCGCGCACAGCCCGCTGCAGGTCCAGGAGCGGCTCAATGCCTGGCTCGGCGAGCTCGTCGTCGACATGAACACGCTCACGCCGGCCCTGCGAGCTCGCTATCCGCTGCGGCGCGGGGTCGTCACCGTGGCGCCCATCGAGGGGCAGCCCGGCTGGTACCAGACCGAGATCAAGCTGCAGCCGCACCTCCGTTACATGGGCGCGGCCGTGAACCTCGCGGTCACGAGTCGCATGGAGACCCCCCGATGACCAGGAGCCCACGCTGATGCCGAAGCTCGTCGTCCTCGGAGCGACCCTCGAGTGCTCGATGGGTACGGCCCCGGCGAAGCTGAACGTGCTTCCCGCGGACATGATCGACGCGACCGACGTGCCCGCGGCGAGCATCCAGGCGCACGTGCCGAACACGAACGTCCCGCCGTTCGCGATGTGCCGTTCCCCCTCCAATCCGCAGGTCGCCGCCGCGACCGCCGCGGCGAGCGGTGTCCTCACCCCCCAGCCCTGTCTGCCCGTGCTCGCGGCGCCGTGGAGCCCTGGCGCCAAGCACGTCACCGTGGCCGGGCAGCCAGCGCTGACGGCCGATTCGCAGTGCGCCTGCAACTGGGCCGGACAGATCCGGATCACCGACCCCGGACAGACCGACGTCGACGTGGACTGAAGCGAGAAAGCCGAGCCGAGAAGGAAAACGGATGAACACACCGCGCAAGCCGCTCTGGGCCCGAGGCCTCGCCCTCCTCCCCCAGCACTTCCAGTTCCAGGATCGCTACCACGAGGACCTCGTCGGCTTCCGGCTGGGCGCGCTCGTCGACCATGGCTTCGGCCTGGTCGACCTGCAGATCGACGAGCCGGCGCTGGCGCGCGGCGAGGTGAAGATCGAGCGCGCGACGGCGCTGTTCCCCGACGGGACGGTGGTGGACGTCCGCGAGAACTCGGTGCCGACGCGAGCCCTCGACCCGAACGTCCGGGAGGCCGTCGACCTGTTCCTCGGCATCACCAAGCAGGGCGCGGAGCGCAGCGGCACCCTCCCGCCGCGGCTCGTGACGGAGCGCACGCGGGTCCAGGATCAGGTCACGGGCCTCTCGCCGGTCGAGGTCGACTGGGTCCGACCCTACCCGGTCATCCTGCTCTCCACGGACAACCTCGCTGCGTTCGACGTGCTGCCGATCGGTCGCGTGGTGCGAGGACCCGGGCAGGAGTTCGTCCTCTCGCCGGAGTTCATCCCGCCGAGCCTCCGCGTCCGCGGGGCGTCCGCGCTCTTCGTCGGTCTCCGTCGCGTGCGCCACGCCCTGACCGCGGCCCTCGGCGCGATCGCGGCGCAGCGCCAGCGCGCCAAGGAGCTCGACGGTCCGGCGGCGCTGCGGCTCATGCTCGCGGGCTTCCTCAGCGAGTCCGCGAGCCGGCTCGCCGATCTGCTCGAGCGACCCAGTGCTCGCCCCCTGGATGCCTACGAGGTGCTCACCCAGCTGGTCGGCACCCTCTCGGCGTTCGATCCGTCGATCCGCCTCGACGCGCTCCCGAGCTACCAGCACACCGACCTCGCCGCGACGTTCACGCCGCTGGTGCAGATGGCGGTGCGGACCCTCGGCTTCCTCGCGGCCAGCCGCTTCGTGCAGATCCCCCTGCGCAGCACCAACCCGAGCCTGCACTTCGCGGATCTCGTCGAGCCCGCGATGTTCCGGTACGAGTTCTATGTCGCGCTGAGCGGCGCGGACGAGGCGAGGCTCCGCGAGACCATCCCGCAGGTCCTGAAGATCGCCGCCTGGGAGGCGATGGAGGAACTCGTGCGCTCCGCCGCGAGCGGTGTCCGCGTCGCCCACGAGCACCGGCCGCCGCCCGTCCTGCCGCTCCGTCCGGGCGTGGTCTACTTCCGCATCGAGCGCGCGGGCGCGCACTGGGAGAACATCGTCCGGAGGGGCAACCTCACGATCCTCCAGCCGCACGAGTCCGCGAACGTGAAGGTGGAGCTGTTCGCCGTCGAGCCCGAGGGCGGCGCATGACCGAGGTCGCGCTCCGGCCGCGATGGCCCCTCACGTTCAAGCTGAGCCACCAGCACCTCCAGTCCGCCGATGGTGGGCGCGAGCGCGCCATGCAGCAGCGCCTCGAGCACCTCGGTCTCGATGCGTGGGGCGTCGTGTCGATGCGCCCCGACGAGGAGGCCCTCTCGCGAGGCGTCGTCGCCGTCACCGACTTCGTCGCCGTCCTGCCCTCCGGTCTCGTCGCCGACCTCGCGCGCCTCGAGACCCCGTGGGTCGAGCCACGCGCCAGCGAGCCCGAGGACACCATCGTCCACGTGGCGCTCCCCCGCGAGCAGCCGGGAGCGCCGGCGGTGGCGTCCGACCTGCCGGGCGACTTCGCCTACCGGCGCGAGAGCGTCACCGTCGCCGACGAGCACGGTCCCGACCACGTGACGCTGGAGACGATGCGGCCCGAGGCCCGGCTGTTCCTCCGCACGCCGCCGGCCGGCTGGGATGCCTTTCCGCTCCTCCGGATCACGAGGCTCGGCGGGCGCTGGGTCTTCGACCAGCGGGTCGTGCCGCCCGTGCTGTCGGTGGCCGCCTCTCCAGCGCTGCTCGCGCTGGTGCGTCAGCTGCTCTCGCGCCTCGACGCCCGACTGCGTGAGCTGCGCGACCTGCAGCGCTGGGATCCGGCCGACCCGGAGCGCTTCGACCCCTCGGACGTGCCCCTCGTGTGGCTCGTCGCGCGCCTGTCCGGGGTGAGACCGCGCCTCGCACAGGTCCTCGAGGGAAGGGTGGTGTCGCCCGAGTCGCTCCACACCCTCCTGCTGGAGCTCCGCGGCTCGCTGGCCGGTGGACTCGGCGTGGAGCTCGCGAGCGTCGCCCCGTTCGACCGGCGCGCGCTGGGCGACACCTTCGACGTCCTCGCCAAGGACCTCGAGAGGCTGCTCGCGACGAAGGTCCCGACGCCGATCGAGGTCGTTCCCCTCCAGCGCACCGATCCGTTCCTCTATCGCGTCACCGTGGATCGCGCGCTGCTGTCCCGCCCGCTCTACCTCGCCGCGACCGCGCCACACGCGCTGGCGGTCGACGACTCGTTCGTCGCCCTCGCCAAGGTCGGCACTTCGGCGGTCGTGGCCCACGCGGCCCGCTCCGCGGTCACGGGGGTGCCGCTCTCCGTCGCGCACGAGCTGCCGCCCGTGCTCCCTCGTCGCGACAACCGCGTTTACTACCGCCTCGACACGACGAGCTCCGCCTGGAGCGAGGTCGCGGCCGGCGGAGACCTCGCGGTCTACCTCCCACCCCGCGAGCCGCCGCTCGAGCTGTCGCTGTTCGTGTTGAAGTAGCGAGGCGCTCAGGCCTCGGTCACGCGGACGGTCTGCAGGTCGTCGATCGCCGGAACGTGCAGCCGCCACACGAGCGTGAAGTGCCGCTCGGTCGGCTGGATCAGGACGGTGTCGAGGGGGGCGAGCGCCTCGCTCGCCACGTCCTGCGTGCGGTACTCGACCCGCATGCCGATCTTCGGGAGCGTCCCCGCGAGCACACCGTCGCTCGACATGCCTGAGATCTCGAACGGCTCGCCACCCTGGAGGAAGCCGTTGCTCGTCATCCCGGGCGCCGCCGCATGCTCGCGACGGGGGTCTCCCGCCCGCGCCTGCGCGCGCAGCGGCCACGCCGACGAGACGGGTGCGACGCCTGCAGGGAGCGGTCGGCTGCTCGGATCGGTCAGCGGCGCGAAGGGATCCTCGATGCGAGGAGCCTGGGTGTTCTCGAGCTGCGCCTGGCGGCCCACCCCGACCGGGTTGATCGGGTCGTCCGCGCCGCCGAAGGCCAGCTCCCAGCGGAGGGGGCACGCATCGAACGGCACTGGGCTCGTGAGCTTGAGCCCGCCGAACATCGCCTTGTGCCAGGTGCGCATCCCGAACACGCGCAGCGCCCGTACGACCGGGCCCACGCGCACGCGCACGTCGAGCTGCGGTGCCGGCTTGCGTCCGGGGCCCACCGCCTCGCCGAGGACGAGGATGTCGGTGCCCGCCTTGGCGCCTCCGAGCTCGGAAGGGAGGCGCAGGCTCGAGCCGATCGCGTCGGCGAAGTACTCCTCGGTCTCCTGGAGGACGGCGCCCTGGAGCGGCGCGAGCTCTCCGCGACGGTTGGCGAAGAAGCGCTGCTTGATGACGACGAGCGCCCCCGCGCCGAACGGCCGCACCGCCACGTGCGAGTCGGTCTTGTTGCGGACCTCGACACCCTCGGCCATGAAGGCCGTGGTCGGCTCGTCGTAGCCCCAGCGCCGCAGGTCGGCCTCGCGGCGTGATGTCGGACGCGCTGCTGGCGCCTGCTGGGGCTGGGGCGGGACGTAGGGAGCGGGTGCTGGTTGCGCGGTTGGTGCGTAGGCGGGCGCCGAGGCATACGAAGGAGGCTCGGGCGGTGGCGGCTGCGCAGGCGCGGCGGCCCAGGGAGGAGGTGGAAACTGCTGGGCGGGAGGCTGGTCCGGCGCGGGTGCAGCCGCGAAGGCCACGGCGGCGCTCGAGAGATCGCACGTCGGCGCGGGAAGGCGTTGCGGCGTCGGCTGGGCCACGTAGGCGAGCGGCGACGGGCCGAAGTCCGACGGAGCCGGCTCGTGCGCCGGCGCGCTCGCCGCCGGAGCGGATAGCTGGGCGTACGGGTTCGGGGCCTGGGAGGGCGGAGCATCCGGCCGTCCCGCCCGCAGGAGCGCGAGGAGCTCCGAGGCCGCGTCGGGCGCTGCGGGCTGCGGAGCGGGTTGTTGCTGTGGGGTCTGCTGCGCTTGCTGTCGCTCGTACGCTTGCTGCCGCTCGTAGGCTTGCTGTCGCTCGTACGCTTGCTGCTGCTCGTATGCAGCTTGCTGGGCCGCGTAGGCCTGCTGGGCCGCGTGCGCCTGCTGCGCTGCGTAGGCCTGCTGCTGCTCGTATGCAGCTTGCTGGGCCGCGTAGGCCTGCTGCGCCGCCTGCGCCTGCTGCTGCTCGTAGGCTTGCTGCGCAGCGTGTGCCTGCTGCTGCTCGTAGGCCTGTTGCTGGGCCGCGTAGGCCTGTTGTGCCGCCTGCGCCTGCTCGTAGGCTTGCTGCTGTGCCGCGTACGCCTGCTGCGCCGCGTGCGCCTGCTGGGCAGCGTACACCTGCTGCGCCGCGTACGCCTGCTGCGGATCGGGCTGTTGTCCCGCAGGCTGAGGCTGCGTTGCCTGGGCGAAAGGAAGACTCGAAGCCGGTGTCCCATCGAACACGACGGTCTGGTCTCGCATCCAGGACGGCTGCTCCGCCGCCAGGGCGGCCTGCTGCGCGGCCTCGGTGGCAGCCTGCGCTTCCTTCGCTTGCGCTGCGGCGCGCAGCGCCTCGAGCTCGGGCGACAGGGCCAGCGGAGCGATCGCGTACTCCGTTGCGTCGTCGTACTTGGAGCGCTTCTCCTGGCTCATCGGGCGCGTCTGAAGGTAGCACGCCGGCCCGAGCCCGCCCGGGAATGGCCCGCAGCCCGGCCTTGCCCGAGACCTGGGTCAGGGATACGAACGGGTCGGCAGCATGGCCACGTCGACGCGCTCGCTTCGCTGGCACCCGCACGACCTCTCTCGGTTCGACTTCGCCGACGTGCGTCGACTGACGCTCCCCTCCGGGTGTCGGTTCGATGCCCTCGGCCTCGACGCCGACGGACGGTTCGCCGGCGTCTGCGTGCGGTGGCCCACCGATCGTGGCCCCGCGTTCCGGCCGGTCGTCCTCGAGAGCATCCATCGCTGGTGGCGCTCGCTCGGGAGATCGATCGCGGCGCCGCTCAGGCTGGTCGTGCCCCTCCACCAGCCCGTGCGCGTGCGTCCTCGAGACTCGAGGCCACGACTCCGTGAGCTCCTCGATCGGGCCATGAGGGAGCTGCGGGGCGAATTCGATCGCGCGATCCAGCGGAAACTCGCGCAGCTGATGGGGGACGGCGAGCCACGCGAGCGACCGATCGTTCGCAGTCTCGCGATCACCGCGCGCGCCTCGAAGGGGTCACCTCGTGAAGAGCAGCGCGCAGCGATCCGTAACAGCGTCCTCGCTGCGCTCGCGGACGGGCGACCACGGGCACGAGGGGAGCTGCTGAGTGCGGCGCGGTTGTTCGAGGACCAGGCCCAGGCGGTGCGCGCAGAGTTGCATCGGCTCCAGGCAGAAGGGCGAGTCGTCGTGGTCGGTCGACGCGGCTCGACGAAGTACCAGTCGACTGGACTCGCCAGCGTGCGGAAAGGTGAGCGGCCGGGGCAACAGTGAGACGACCTCTCGCTTCGCCCTGACGTCGTGTCAGTGACGCTCGCGCTCAGGCTCCGAGTGCCTCGACGAGCGCGGCGACCATCGTCCAACCCTCTACCGAGACAGGTGGGTAGGCGGGGTTGTCCGACACCAACCGCAGGCGGCGCGAGGTTCCGCCGATCCGCTTCAGCACCAACGCGGACTCCTCGTCGTCGGTCCGGGCGGCCAGGACGACGGTCCCTGCCGAAGGCGCCTGCTGGAGTGCCCGAACGATCCGCGGGGCACCGTCGGCATCAGCCCCCAGATCCGGGCCACGAACGGGACAGGGCCGCCGCGAGCCCCGCGGGGCGCGGTCGACCCTGCTCGCGTGCTGCCGCGCCTGGCGGCAGGCTCCCGTCGAGAGAGCAGCTTCGGCAAGCTGAGACGCGGAGCGTCGCATGCCCACCGCGTCAGTCTTCATCGGCTTCGGCTGCGGAGGCCAGCCGAGCAGCCTCCGCGCGACGCCGCTCGACCACCTTCAAGCTCGTTCCTTCGAGCGTCTCGTCGAAGAGCTTCGACCACGTGATGCGAATGTCCCCACCGTCGAGGGATGACTCGCGCCCACCGGCCCAATAGCGCATGGGGGATGGCTCCTCGGAAGCGAAGCGTTGGATGCGGAGGCGAAGGACGTTGCCTGTCCCGATGTCTGCGACGGCTTCGAGTACGCGCTCGTCGGCCGCTCCGTGCAGCAACTGCGCACCTCGCACGAGCTGGAGCATCCAGATCACGGAGGCCTGCTCGAGGGGGACCTCGAAGTCACGATCCAAGATCTCGTCGAGCGCTGCGTGGACTCGGTCGTCCAGCTCGGTGCCACGGCGTACTGGCACACCCTCCACCATCGTGGTCGGTCGTTCGACCCACGCCTGGTAGGTCTGCCGAACCATCGCAGGCGTGATGTTCAACGCGAGCCCGGTCTCTTCCTCGAACGCGGCGAGTTCCGCCGAGAGATCACAGCGCGGGTCGGTGGCGGCGTACGGGTTCATTCCGCCGAACACGCCCTTGAGCTTCTCGACGAGGGGAGCGAACGTCGCCACGTCGTTGACCTCCACCGGCGCCGCGCGCTCTCTCCAGTAGGTGTACTCCGGGAAACCGAGGACACGCCCGTGGTGCCACCAGAGGAAGTCAAGCCCATGGCTGGCGGTCGACAGTCGCTGGGTTCGCTCTCGGTGGCCGCCAAGGCCTGCGCTCGCGGCACCCATCGTGAGCGCGGCCCGCTCGACCGCCTCCGAGGTCGGCGGCCTGCCCCCACGCCTCTCGAGGAGCCAGTCGTGACGGAAGGTGACGGGGCGGTCGTCAGCGTCCGCGTCCGCGATGACCTGGAGCCACTTGGCGTCCTCGTCCTTCCGTCCGTAGCTGCGGCTTGCCGCCTGTCGAAGGCTTGCCTCGATCCTCTCATCGCCGACCATGGGCATCCCATCGTCGTCCACCGTCCGTGCCGTCTGCTGGAGCGACATCTCGGGTACCTCTGGGATGCGGAACCCCTTGGGCACCTCCTCGACCTGGGTCGTTCGGACGCCGGCTCCTGCGTAGAAGTCGGCGTCCCGTGCATCGGCGACGACCACGTAGGCGTTGCGATGCTTCTTCGCTGCGTCCCGCAGCCGCTCGCGGGCAGGCGCCAAACCGAGCTCCCCGCCCGCCGTGACGCAGCGGAGCCTGGCGGGGAAGCGGGCGGCGCGCTTCTCGAAGTACGCTCGTTGCGATTCCGGAACGTGGTCGCCGAAGATGAGGGTCGGCCGACTCGCCGTCGCTGCGACCAGGGCTCGCAGGTGCGAGACCTCCACTCCGAGGACCGAGGCGAGCGAGGAGATCCTGCCGTTGCCCTCGGCCGTCTCGGCGACGAAGGCGTAGCCGTTCTCCTCATCGTTCATCAGGTTGGAGAGTCGACTCACGAAGGTGCTTACGCTGATCTTCTCGCCGCTTGCCCGGTGCCATTCGTGCGCGAGCTGCTTCTGCTGCCAACCGAGCGCCTCGAGCTGCCTGGTGATCGTCTGCGACAGGTCCCATTCAACGTCCGCCATGAAGTCCTCCATCCGAGGCCAGCTTGCGTTGCCTGCAACCAGGTAGACAGGGTCGTTTGCATGCACGCAAGAGAACGCCGTTGCACGCCTGGTTCGTCCCCTCGTGTCGTCGCTGGTAGGTTGGCCTCCCGGTGGTTGGTTGTCGTTCAACGACAGCGGTCCACGGGGGTGTTCGCCTTCACGGCCGAAGGCGATGGACGCCCATTGCGATCGGTCCATCCTCGGGGCCGCGCCAGTAAGGTTCGACGTGCATCCAGCGTCGCTCCTCGTGCCGCGGTCCGCAGGCCTGCCGACGCCAGTGACCGCGAACCAGGGTGCGGACCGCTGGGACATTGCTCGCGTGTCCCGTCGCGAACGCCTCGACGGCTGCGCGAACGTCCACGGCCACTTCGCGCACGAGGGTGTACGCAGGTGAGCGGACCTTCGCCGGTGAAGACGCGCCCTTCTTGACCGGCGCGGCCTTCGGGGCGCGAACCGCCTTCGGATCGGCGAGCTCGAGCTCGACGCTGGCCGTGAGCCTCGCCGCACACGCGACGACGCGCTCGTGCACGGTGTCCGCGACGTCGTGAAGGAGGCCTTGCATCTGTAGGTCCAACGAGGACGTCTCGAGGAGCTTGTCCCAGGCAAAGGGGCCCCGCGTGATGAGGAGGGTCGCGTCACGTGGGCGGATGCCGAGCCGGAGCAAGCCATCGGGGCGGTGTCGCACCATGATCAGATCGAAGCTGACGAGCGGGGTGTGGGGCTGCATGAGATCACGCGCCTGTAGGAGGCCATGGGGCACCTCGATGAGGTAGGCCGGCCACGGCACAGGGTTCTCGTTCATGGCCTCTGCGGGTGCCTGTGTGGCGATCATCGAGGCCGCGAGGCGGTGCCCCATGGTCACGCGCGGGTAGCCGCAGCGGGCCCAGCACGCGAACCAGAAGATCGGCTCGACGACGGAGCCGGCGTGGAGCCGCTCCATGATCCAGCGGGCCGTGGGATGATCCTGGTGGGTGTGCGTCCACCGCCGCAGCGCCCAGAGGCTCGCGGACTCGTCTTCGTCTTGCATGAAGCCCGCCTCGTGGAGGACTTGCGCGACCTTCACCTGCTCGTCGAGGTTCCACGCCACAGCGTGAGGATCTCGCTGTACACAGGCCGGGGCAATACAGCTCTCCAAGTGGTGTTGTTCGTGACGCAGATCAAGGACTCGTGGGGCAGTCGGGCTTCCCGCCTTTGCGGAAGGTCTCGCGAAGCGCGATGCACGCGTGCGTCTTGCGGGAGATGACCGGCACCGAAGAGAGGTCGGACGTGCCGAAGCCCGCGCCGTCGACGTCCACGAGTCGACAAGGCTTGCCATGTGGTTGATCGTAGGTCTTTGGCACACAGAAGCTCGCCGTCTGCATGGGTCCGGAGCCGCGGCTCGGCTTGGTGGCGTCCAACAGCGTCCGGGCTTGGTCCCGTCGGGGATGCGCCGCAGAAGTTCTGCCATCTTATGGGATGGTCCTAGCCGCGCCATCACTCGGGCATCACCCGGGTCTTGGCCGCCACGAAGCTCCACCCCTTCGTTCGCGCGGTGGCTCGGCGCATCGCGGCCCTGCGGCAGGAGCTGGGGCTCACGCAGGAGGAGCTGGCGAGCAAGCTCGGGATCGCCCACAAGAACGTCCAGCGCCTCGAGTCGGGTCGCCAGAACCTGACGCTCCAGACCCTCGCGCGCGTGGCGAAGGTCCTGGAGGTCACGCCGGCCGCGCTCATGGCGTCGCCACCTGCCCCCACCGTGAGCCGCGACACGGCGGTGCCCTTCGTCCGCGCACTGGGCCCGAGTCGACACGGTGACGCCGTGCCCTTGCTGAGTCTCCGGCCCGCCGCCGGAGCCTTCGGTTCCGCCGAGTTCGCAGAGATCGAGGAGTGGGTCGTGCCGGTGACGCGGTCGCCCGCTGGTGCGGGATCTTTCGTCGCCCAGATCGCGGGCACTTCGATGGAGCCGTCGATCCCCGAGAACAGCTACGTCCTCTTCCGCACGCCCGTCCGCGGGCCCCTGACCGGTCGGACGTTGCTGGTCGAGCTCCGTGACGTCGACCCCGAAGCCGCGGGTCGGTACGTCGTGAAACGCGTGGGCACCATCGACAGGAAGCGCAAGACCATCAAGGTGCAGCTGCTCTCCGAGGCCCAGAGCCACGCACCCCTCGTGGTGGATGGCGACGATGTGCGCTTCGTAGGCGAGGTCGTCGAGGTGCTCGGTCGGACTCGGTGACCATCCTATAGGATGGTGTACCCTTGCTCCGTGCAGCCGAGCGCGGGGGACCACATCACGCCGACCATCGAGCTGCGCAAGCCGCTCGGGGCGGGGGGCATGGGCCACGTGTGGATCGCGTGGCACGCGGGCCTGCACACGGAGGTCGTGGTCAAGCTCATCGCGGCCGACCTCGCCCAGGACCCGGCGATGGTGGCGCGCTTCTCCCGCGAGGCCGCAGCGGCCGCGCAGGTCCGGAGTCCGCACGTCGTCCAGATCTTCGACCACGGAGTTACGGCCACCGGACACCCGTACATCGCGATGGAGCGGCTCGAGGGCGAGAGCTTGCGCGAGCGCCTCGACCGCACCGGCGTCGTCCCACCGCGCGAGCTCGCGGTGATCGTCGGGCAGTGCGCCCGCGCGCTGTCCCGCGCGCACGAGCGTGGCGTCGTGCACCGTGACATCAAGCCCGACAACGTGTTCCTCACCGACCTCGGCGCCGACGAGCCCTTCGTCAAGGTGCTCGACTTCGGCATCGCCAAGACCGAGGCCGGCCCGTCGAGCGCGACCACCACGGGGGCCGTGCTCGGCTCGCCGTTCTACATGAGTCCCGAGCAGATCCTCGGGAAGAAGGACGTCGACTTCCACACCGACCTCTGGTCGCTGGGCGTCCTGACGTACGAGGCCCTCCTCGGCGTCCGACCGTTCGCGGGGGAGACGATCGGTGCGCTCAGCATCTCGATCTGCCGCGAGGACCTGCCCGTGCCTTCCTCGCAGCGCGCGGGCGTGCCGGCGTCGTTCGACGACTGGTTCGCACGGGCCTGCGCGCGCGAGCCGCGCCGGCGGTTCGCGTCCGTCGGGGAGCTGGCCGACCAGCTGAAGGCGGCGCTCGCCGCAGCACCCGCGACCCTCGGCCCCGTCATCAGCCCGCTCGCGTTCGCCCCGACCGCGCAGCTCGGCTCGACGACCGCTGCCGCCGTGAGCCAGGCGCAGGCCCCGACGAGCAGCGCCCGACGGGTGGTGGCGCTCGTGGCCGTGGCAGTCCTTGGCTGCGTCGCCGGGTTGGTCGTGTATCAACTGCGCAGCGCGCCGCCCCCGGTCGAGGTCTCGTCTCCGAAGGTGTCCGCCGCGACCGGATCGACGCCACCAGGGCCCGCCTCGTCGTCGACGACTACCCCGGCTCCCCCTACCGCGAGCACGGAGCCGACGATCACGACCAAGCCGCAGCCGGCCACCGAGCCCAAGAAGAAGGGCGCCGCCGTCCCGAGCGCCGCGCCGTCCACCTCCGCCAGCGCGAGCTCGTCGGTGAGCGCGCCTCCCTCCAAGCCAGCCGCAACGGGTGTGGACCATGATCCGCAGATCTTCTGAAGTCCTCGTGCTGTGCATCGCCTGCCTCGCCGCGCCCAGCGTCGTGCACGCCGAGCCGTCGTCCGGCAACGTCGCGACGGCGAAGTCCCTCGTGGTCGAGGGTCGCGAGCTGAGGGCGAAGGGAGAGCACACGAAGGCCCGCGACCGCTTCAAGGCCGCGTGGGCGCTGGTGCCGACCCCGATCATCGGGCTCGACCTCGCGCGCGAACTCGTGGCGTGCGGCCAGCTCGTCGAGGGGCGCGAGATGGCGCTCGCGGCCGCGAAGCTGCCGGAGGGCGCGAAGGAGTCGACCGAGGGCAAGACGGCGCGCGCCGAGGCAACGAAGCTGGCCGCGGAGCTCAGGGATCGGATCCCGTCCCTCGTCGTGCGTGTCGAGAACGCCGAGTCGCTGAAGGGCCTCCGCGTGACGCTCGATGGCGAGGAGTTGCCGGTCGCGGCGCTCGGGGTCGCGCGCAAGGTCGACCCGGGCAAGCACGTCGTGGTGGCGAAGGTGGGCGCTGCAGAGCGCACCGAGACGGTGATTGTGTCCGAGGCCTCCACGAAGGAGGTGACGCTGAAGGTCACCCCGACCGAGGGGGCCGCGACGAAGGACCTGTCGCAGCCGACAGCGAGCGCGGAAGCGAAGCCGGTGTGGCCCTGGGTGACGCTGGGCGTCGGTGCGGTCGGCCTGGTCGCAGGCGGCGTCTTCGCTGTGGTCTGGCATCAGCGCCAGACCGCGCTCGTCGACGGGTGTTCGCCCTACTGCACACAGAAGGACCACGACGACCTCATCTCCAACCGTAACAGCGCTGCGATCTGGAGCACGGTGCTGCTCGGTCTTGGGGCGGTGGGTGTCGGCGTCGGCCTTTGGGGGCTGACTCGAACGCCAGAGAAGTCCGCCGCGCAGGTCCAGTTGTTGGTGGGCGTCGGCAGCGCTGGCGTTCACATCGCATTTTGAGGAGGTCGGCCGATGATGCGGAGTTCCTATTGGGTGGTCATCGCGGGCGTTGCCGGCTGTTCGGACCCGGGACTCGGCAGCCTGCCAGGCGACGCGGGCTTGGACGGGGGCGGTGACGTCGCCGTCGATACGGGTAGCGCTGGCGATAGCGGATCAGGCGACAGCGGCACTCCCGGCGGCAAGTGGACGACCGTGAGCACGAGTGGCACGACGCCCACGGGGGCTGGGAACCTCCTCGCAATTGGGCTGCCGACCAAGGTCGTGACGATCCAGGACCGGGGGACCAGCACCCAGTCGGCAACTTTCGATGGGAGCGTATGGTCAGCCGTCACGGTTCCGACCGGCCTGAAGGGCACAGGATGCGCTGGGGCCGTCGGGTTCGCCGGGTTCGCGCTCGTCTACAGCGGCTGTCAGTACTTCGCACCAGACATCTACCAGACGTGGGTCTTCGACGGGTCGAGCTGGAGCGCGAAGACGGCTGGCGGTCAGGGGCGTGGGTATGCTGCGATGGCTCGGGCCAACGATTCGAACAAGGTGTTCATGACCGGTGGTGTCAAGCCATCCGGCACCGGCAAGCTCGACTGGCTTGCGAGCTGGACGCTCGCTGGCGGCTGGCAAACGGAGCCAGCTCCGTCCACCCTTCTCGGTACGAAAACGTTTCCCGACGAAACTTTCACGATCTTCAATCTTGGCGACACCGCCTACGCCATCGACTCCACCGGCAAGACGCGGAAGTGGGACGGCGCAGACTGGGCGGAGGTCGTGGGTGCGGGCCCGGCTCCGAAATCCTCCTCGTGGGTCAGCAGGTCCGTCGCGACTGATGGCAAACAGACATTCCTCCAACTGCAGCTCGCAACCCACTCATGGGACGGCAAGAGCTGGACACTCATCAGCGAGGACCCTGCATGCGATGGCGGCCGTACGCCAACGGCCGTCGCGAACATCGACTCGCGGTTCTTCCTGTTCTGCCTACCCACTGCGGGTGACACGACACCTTGGCAGGTGAAGGAGTGGAAGTGAGCCGAAACGCAGCCGCCTCTTTGCTATCGCGTACGGACGGTAGCTGGCGGTCATGACATAGGTTGTCGTTCGTTGCGGCTGTCAGCGAGGGGCCGGTCGCACTCCTCGGCTGCGAATGCGTGCGCTCGAACGCAAGGGAGGCACTCCCCAAGCGGTGTGGCGGCGCCCCTGGGGAATCGCTCGCGTGCGACGCGACCCGGCGAGGATCTCGCCGGCGCATGCCGGACTCGAAGCCGGACTCGCGACGTCGTGCTCCGACGGACCTGGGCGTGCACGTGCACAACGGCGTGTCGACCTCGGAGCCGACGGACCGATCGGTATGCATGGGAGAGCGGCCCACCCGCACGCTCGCAATGAGCGAGAATCGCGTGCCCAGTCCGGCTACGGTCCGGTTTCGAGCAGCTCCGCGGGCAGCGGCGGAAACGGTTCGCCGTGACTGGGCCTCACCAACTCGGCGAGCTCGACGTAGTACATGGTCGTGTCCGTCGACGCGTGCCCCGCGCGGGCGAGGATCGTGAACACGGAATCCCCGCGCACCGCCATCCACGTCACGCCCGTGCGCCGGAGGTCGTGCATCGTCATCCAGGCGCGCGGTGGATCGTCGCTGACGACGTGGAGCTCGTGTCGATCGACGCCCGCCACGAGCAGGTCCGCCCGTAGCCGGCGGGCGAGGTCACGCTCGTTCCCGAGCCGGCCGACCACCGGACCCGAGGGTCGGCGCATCACTCGCAGGAGCGGGACCAGCGCCGGCTCCAGCGTGAACGGGACGCGGGCCCGGCCAGACTTGGGCGCCTTCGCGACGCGACGTTCGCGGCCGATCGAGCGACGGATCTGGACGATCTGGTGGACGAGATCGATGTCCTCCCACAGGAGAGCCTCGAGCTCGGCGGGTCGCAGGTAGCAGTAGATCGCGATCGCGTAGGCGCGACGACGGTGCCGGTCGATCGCCGGGCACGACACCAGCTGCAGGAACTCGTCGGGGTAGAGGACGACGTGCTCGGTGCGGACGCCCCGGTTCGGCCCGCGGACCAGCCGGGTCGGATTGTCGTCGCGCACGCGCAACTCCACGATCTTCGAGCGACAGGCGTCGTCGAACATCGTGCAGATCGTGGACCAGACGTGGCGCGGGGTCTTCCCGCGCAGCTCGCCGCGCGCGAGCTTCCCGTCGAGGACCTCGACGATGGGCTCGAGGTCGCGGCGCGTGACGTCCCGCATCGGGCGCGTCCCGATCGCCGGCAACACGTGCACGTGCAGGTGCGAGCGGATGGCGTTGCCGACGAGCCCGCGGGCGGTCCGCGCGTGGAGCCAGCGGTGGCTCCATTCCGCCACGGTCTCCGGCGCCGCCTTGGGACGCGCGACCAGGCGGAGCAGTCGTCGGGCGGCCTCCTTCGCCTGGTCGTGCGCCCCGGGGTCCGTCAGCGGCGGATCGATGAGCACGAGTCGCTCGCGTCCCTCGACGAGGATGCGGGCCTTCCACCGCCCGCCCTGGAACCGGACGCTCCCCTCGAGCCGACGGGGCACGCGATCACCGCCCGGGCCCGCGCGTGGCGATGGCGCGAGCCTCCACCACGCGCCGTCGCTTCTCCGCAGTGATCATGGGCGTGATCTTCATGTGCGCGTCCAGCAGCAAACGTATCATCGGCATGCATCAAACGCAAAGATGCCCATAAACGTCGGTCGACTGTACGAGGTAACGCAATACGCGTTGACAGTGACGACGGCTGGTAACGAGGTTTGCGTTGGCGGCAACGAAAACCGCGTTGATTGTGCAGAAAATTGTGGTTGCAGATACAAATTGATCGTCTACACATGGGGAATGTGTGAGCAGCGTTCTATGGGTCGATCGCGGCGTGCATCCAGCCTCGACGGGGCAGTGAAAGCATGACGACCTCCACCAGCAACCGGGTCTACGACACGGCCGATGTCGCCCGCTGGTTCCGGGTGAGCATCGACGAGGTGCGCCGATGGATCGCCGAGCGCGCTCGGCTCACGCCGACGGGCTGGGTCGTCGTCCTCGACCAGATGGTCGGCTACCGAAGGCGGAAGAACTACCCCTGGCAGTTCCGCATGCGGCCCGAGAACGCCCGTCGGGGCACCTCCCGGCCCCCCACGGCCGCGGCCAGGGCCCGCGCGAGGGGGCGCCGTGGCCGGTGACCCCCGCTCGCACCCTCCTGACGACCCGCGAGGCGGCTGCCTACTGCGGCTATCGCACTGCCGCCGGCCTGCGAAAGGCCCACTTTCTCGGCCGTGTGCACCCGGTCGGGCGTCGCGGGGGTTCGGGGCCGAACGTCTGGGCGACCGAGGACCTCGACCGCTTCCTGCTCGGCCTGCCCGCGCTACGATCGGGGTCCGAACGCCCAGGTGCACCTCCCCACGGAGGCGCACATGAAGACGGAGAAGTGGAAGCTGGTACGCAACGTGTGGATCTCGACCGAGCCCAGCGCGCCGGGCATATGGCGCAGGAAGGAAGGAGGGTTCGTCGTGCGGGTCCGCGCCAAGGACACCACGACAGGTCGGAGGAAAGAGGTGATCCGCGTCCTGGTCGAGGCGAGCCTGAAGGAGGCCTTGACCTATCAGGAGGAGGAGCAGACGCACCTGCGCGAAGGCAGGGACTCCTCCCAGGCACCGCGGACGCGCTTCGGCGAATTCGCGGCCTGGCTGTTCGAGCACAAGGTGGCGGTGGGTGACATCCGCAGCGCGCGCGGTCGGCAGAAGTTCGCCGACACGCTCGCGCACCTCGTCGGGGGCACGCAGGGTTCGAAGAGGTTCGTGGCCGGGTTCGGCGACAGCTTCCTCGACGCGCTGCGGCCGTCCCACGTCGAGGCCTGGAAGCGGGGCATGGCGGAGCTGATCGGAGCCGGGGACTACGCCCCGACCACGGTCAACGGGTGGCTGTCGGTGCTCAAGGTCGTCATGAAGGCGGCCCGGCGCATCCACGAGCTGCCGGTGCTCGCGACCGAGGGCGTCGAGTCCTTCGATCTCGCGGAGCACGACACCTACTCCGAGGAGGAGCCCAACGCGCTCCTGCCGGAGGAGGTGCCCCCGTTCCTCGACACCCTGCGCCGGATGCACCCGGCGCACTACGCGATGGTGTTCCTCGGGCTCGTCACGGGCCTGCGGCCGTCGTCGCTACGACCGCTGCGCCGGCGGGGTCCGGAGACCGACGTGGACTGGGAGACGGGGCGGTTGCTCGTGCGCCGCTCGCACTCCCTGGGCACCGAGGTGATGCGGACCACCAAGCAGCGGCGCCGCTACGCCATCACGCTCCCGACGGAGGTGATGGACGTGCTGCGCTGGCACGTGGACACCCAGCTCGCGACCGACGAGCAGCAGGGCTCCGACCTGCTGTTCCCCGCGGTCACGGGCGGATTCCGCGCGCCGTCGGTGCTGAACAAGCCGCTCGCGGACGTCGCGGCGGAGCTCGAGCTCGGCAAGCAGATCTCGCAGCGTGCGCTTCGCCGCACGTTCAACGACCTGGCGCGCGCGGCGCAGGTCGGGGATCTGGTCACCCGTTCGATCAGCGGACACGCGACCGAGCGGATGCAGCACCACTACTCGTCGGTGAGTGGTGGTGAGCAGCGGCAGGCGCTGACGAGCGTGCTGCGCCTGGTGACGCCCTCCGGCCCAGGGGGCAAGGGGGGATCATCGGGGGGATCATTGCCCGGGAGGGGGGATCATACGAAAAAAGCCGGCTGAGGAGCCGGCCTTTTCCCGAGGTTTCTGGAGCGGGAGACGGGATTTGAACCCGCGACGTCCACCTTGGCAAGGTGGCACTCTACCACTGAGTTACTCCCGCAACTCCGTGAGGACGCGACTTCTAGAACGGGTCACCACCCCTCGTCAACGATTTCCTTTCGACCTCCTCAAACACCGTCCACCTCGAAACCGCCTTGGACGCATGGTACGTTCGCGACAGAACCGTCCGCCCATGACGATCGACGCCAAGCGCCCCGCCAAGCCCGTCGTCGCCCCGCCGCCCTCTTCGCGCCGGCCTGGCGTCCCGATCCATCTTCCGCCGCCGGGCTCGCGCCCGCCCAACAGCGAGCGGACCAACCCCAGCGGCCCGGGCTTCGCGTGGATCCTCGCGCCGCATCCGGGTCGCGTGCGCGGCGCCGGCCTCGGACAGGGGGGCATCCTCGGTCGCGCCGACGACGCGGTGCTGCGCCTCGATGCGCCGGGCGTCGCGCCCCACCACGCGCGCGTGGAGCTCGCGCCGCGCGAGGGCCTGCCGCCCGAGATCATGGTCACCGACCTCGGCACCACGTCCGGGATCTACGTCAGCGGCATGCGCGCGCAGCGCACCGTGCTGGCCGACGGCGATCTGCTGCGCGTGGGCGGCGCCATCGCGCTCGTCGTCGACAAGGACATCGGCACCTACGACGGCTCCGTCATCGACGAGGGTGGTCTCGTGCGCGGGCCGCGTAGCCGCAAGGGCTGGTTCGCCGCGCTCGAGAAGGCGCTCGAGCTCCCGCGCGAGGCGCGCCGGGTCGTGGTCCGCGGCCCCGCCGGCAGCGGTCGCCACACCATCGCCCGCCGCCTGGCCGAAGGGTGGGGCGGCACCGTGGCCGAGCTCTCCGCCGAGGACGAAGACGCCGTCCTCTCCGCCGCCGCGCGCGGCACCGCCATCGTCAACGGCATCGAGGGCCTCACCCCCGACAAGCAGGTCGCGCTCGCGCGCCAGATCGAGCGGCGCAAGGGCCTCGTGCTCGTCGTCATCGTGGAGAGCGCGGCCGACGCGCCGACCGCGGGGCTCGCCCCCGAGCTCGCCGCCGTACTCGGCACCACCATCACCCTCCCTTCGATCGAGCAGCGCCGCGAGGAGATCCCCTCCCTCGTGCGCGTGCGCTTCGAGAAGAGCGGCGTCGCCGGCAACCGCCTCTCCATCGAGCTCTACGAGGCCCTCACCCGCGCTGCGTGGCCCGGTGAGATCCGCGAGCTCGTCGAGACCGTCGACCAGATCGCCGCGGCGCACCCGAGCGAGCCGCGATTGGGGCCCGAGCACCTCGTGCGCGGGCTCTCCCGTCGCGGCGGGCGCGCCGCGCCGAAGCCGGCCGCCGCCGAGAGCCCCTCCGACGAGGCCCGCATCCGCGGCGCGCTCGAGACCGCCAAGGGGTCCGTCGCCGCCGCGGCGCGCGCGCTCCACATGTCGCGCCAGGCGCTCTACCGTGAGGCCGCGCGGCTCGGGATCGACATCCGCCGCGCGACCGGCGCGGTCGCCGAGGGCGAAGGAGAACCGTGATGCAGCCGCTCATCCACCTCGAGGGCAAGGTCGCCATCGTCACCGGCGGCAGCCGCGGCATCGGCGAGGCCATCGCGCGCGCGTTCGCCGCGCACGGCGCCAAGGTCGTCGTCGCCGCGCGCAAGGTCGAGGGCTGCGAGAAGGTCGCTGCCGCCATCCGCGAGGCCGGCGGCGAGGCCCACGCCGTCGCCTTCCACGCGGGCGAGCTCGCGGCCCCGAAGCGCCTGCTCGACGCCGCGGTCGAGAAGTTCGGCAAGGTGGACGTGCTGGTCAACAACGCCGCGACCAACCCGCACTTCGGGCCGCTGCTCACCGCCGAGTACCCGGCCTGGGACAAGACCTTCGAGGTCAACCTGCGCGGCTACTTCGAGATGGCGCGCGTGGTCGCGAACCACCTGATCGACCGCGACGCCAAGGGCTCGATCCTCAACGTGGCCTCCATCGTCGGCCTGGCGGGCACGCCGCTGCAGGGCATCTACGCGATGACCAAGGCCGCGGTGATCTCCATGACCCAGACGCTCGCCGCCGAGCTCGCCCCCTCGGGCATCCGGGTCAACGCCCTCGCGCCCGGCATCGTCGAGACGCGCTTCGCCTCGGCGCTCACCCAGAACCCGGACATCATGGCCCGCCTCACCGCGCGCACCCCGATGGGCCGCTCGGCGCAGCCGCACGAGATGGCCGGGCCCGCGCTGTTCCTCGTGAGCGACGCCGCCTCCTTTGTCACCGGCCACGTGCTGGTCGCCGACGGTGGGCTCATGGCGCAGGGGATCTGAGCAGCAGGGCCTCGATCGCCGCGCGCAGCGAGGCGCCGCAGTCCTCGGCGAGCGCGTCCGCACCGGCCAGCTCTTCGCGCGCGGCTGGACTCGTCGCGACGCCGATCACGCGCGCCCCCGTGGCCCTCGCCGCCGCGACGTCGGCGTCGGTGTCGCCGACCACGATCGGCTCGCCGTGCCCCGCTGCGGCGTCGATCGCGGCGCGCACGAAGTCGGCGCGCGCCTCGTGGTCGCCGCCGAAGCCGCCGCCCTCGAGCGGGAAGAGCGCGTGCAGTCCGGCCGACCGCAGCTTGATCGCCGCGCCCTCGCGCAGGTTGCCCGTCGCGAGCGCCACGCGGTGCCCCGCGCCCTTCGCCCACGTCACCGTCCCGTGCACGTCGCCGAGCGGCACGTACGGGCGCCGTGACAGCTCCTCCTCGAGGAACACCGTGTAACGAGCGAGGAGCGCGCGCCGAGCCTCTTCCATCGCCGTGGCGCGGGCCGCCGTCGCGATCGCGCGCGCGAGCGAGAGATCGGTCCCGCCCGCGAACCGCAGCCCCACCGTGTGATCGGCGCCGAACAGCTCGATCGACGCGCGCGCCATCGCGGTGCGCCCCGGCCCGGGCGACGGCCCTCGGAACGTGAGCAGGGTGCCGTCGATGTCGAACAGGAGGACCGCGCGCCGCATGCGCGAGAGACTACAGCGTCGCGGACAGGCGTTCGCTGGCCCGGAGCGCCATCGCCATGATGGTCATCTGCGGGTTCACGCCGAGACTCGAGGGCAGGGCGGCGCCGTCCATCACGTAGAGGCCCGCGCACTCGTGGGTCTCGTGGTCGGGGCCGCAGACGCTCCTTGTCGGGTCGGTGCCGATGCGGGCGGTGCCGAGCGGGTGGTAGGCGGTGATCTCGACGTCGCCGGCGCGGAGCGGGCGCGTGGCGAGGGCCTCGAGGTCGGTGTCGTCGCGGATCTCGTGGCGCCCGGCGACGAACGGCAGCACGCGGCGCGCGCCCGCGGCGCGGAAGATCTTGCACACCTCGACCACCCCGCGGCGCATGCGCTCGAGGTCGTGGGCGTTCATGTCGTAGGTGATGAGGAGCCGCTTGCCGACCGTGCGCACGGCGCCGCGCGCGGTGTCCTGCACCATCAGGCCGAACGTGGCGAGGTGGGGGAAATCGGCCATGACGTCCATGTAGCGGCGGCCGACGAACGGCACGCCCATCGACATCACGTCGAGCGGGGTGGACCCGCCCTCGAGCATGATCCCCTGGTCGGCCATGTCCTCCACGCAGTAGCCCTGCGGGATGCCGCGCGACTGGTCGACCACCTCGTCGAACAGCGCACACACCTTGGTGGCGGGGTGGATCGAGAGGTTCTTGCCGATCATCGGGTGCGAGAGCCCCGAGCGCTGCAGCAGCCCGGGCGTGCACAGCGTGCCGCCGGCGACGACGACCGCGGCCGCCTTGACCTTGAACTTGCGCCCGGACCCGAGCGTGCCGCGCACGCCGCGCGCGCGTCCGGCCACCACCTCGACGGCCTCGACCTTGGCCGCGGTGACGAGCTGCGCGCCGCGCTCGAGGGCCGCGGGCACGTAGCTCACGTCGGTCGAGCGCTTGGCGCCGGTGGGGCACCCGAAGCAGCAGATGCCCTGGCCGTCGCACCCCGGGGCGTTCCGGGTCAGCGGCTTGTGGTGCAGGAGGCCGAGCTTGCGCGCGCCGCGCTCGACCACGCGACCGACCCCACCGGTGAGCGAGAACTCGGCGGGCGCGACGCCGAGCATCTCCTCGACCTCGGCGTAGTAAGGGTCCATCGAGGCGCTCGACAGCTCGCCGAGGCCGTAGCGCGAGCGCCACCGGGTGAAGACGCGCTCGGACAGGCGATAACACGTGCCGCTGTTGATGACCGTGGAGCCGCCGACGGCCCGCCCCGCGAACACCGGGATGCCGGCGTTGCCCAGGGCGACCGTGAGCCCCATGTCGCGGTAGAGCAGCTTGGTCATGTCGGGCGCGCGGCCCGTGAAGCTGCCGCGGCGGTGGTAGTCGCCCTCCTCGAGCAAGAGCACGGCGTGGCCCCGCCGCGCGAGCGCGTAGGCCGCCGCCGCGCCGCCGGCGCCGGTGCCGACCACCACGACCTCGGCCTCGAGCTCGAGGGTCTCGTCGCGCGCGTCGCCCTCGGTGCGCCCGTCGACGACCTGTGCGAGCCAGCGTGGCTGCTCGTCGCGCACGGTGTCGACGCGGTAGCGACAGCCGACGTGCTCGAACATGTGCGGCGCGTCGAAGTGCGCGTACTTGATCGGCGTGAGCAGCGCGCGCAGCGCCGAGCGCTGGAGGTGCAGGCGGCCGTTGACCCAGGCGTCGAGGAACGACTCGGCGTCGTCGCGGGAGAGCGAGGTGAAGCGGCGCGCGCGGGTCGGGAGCGGCGCGAGCTCGACCATCCACAGGAGCGCGCGGATGCCGTCGGCGAAGTCCCGCGGGGTGTCGCGGAGGAAGTGGGTGAGCCGGGCCAGGGTTGCCGGACCACCTCCCTCGAGCCCGCCGTGGGCCGGCATGGCCGCGGCTGCGATCGCGGTGACGATGGCCTGCTCACGGGCGGAGAAGGGCGTGTCCCGGGTCGCCTGCTCGGTGGTTCCCAGCTGCATGTCGAGTATTCTGCATTCTCAGAATGTAGAACGCAAGGGGGAGGGGTTGACCCCGGCGCCCGGACACGCCAACTCCCCGAGAACATGTCGACTTCGCCCAGCAAGTACGTCCCCGCCAACGAGGGGGACTGGTCGGTCCCCAAGCTCATGATGGTCGCCGTCGTCGTGCTCGGCGGCTTCTTCACGTTCATCTGGTTCGCGTCGACCTGATCACGTCGACCTGATCACGGCCACGTGACGGTCGGCGTCAGGCCGAGAAACCGTCCGTAGTCGCTGCACGCCTGCTCGAACGCCGTTCGCTGCGCGCGGCTCGCCCTGGCGAACGGCTGGGCCTCGATCGCGACCACCCGCTTCTTCAGCGCGCGCGTCCAGGTGCCGATCACGCGACCGTCCTCGACCATCGTCGCCCGGAAGACGCCGTTCCCACCGGGGACGATGCGGTCCATCGATCCGGCCGGGATCAGCAGCGAGCGGTCCTTGAGCCCGAGCACGAGCTCGTCGAAGCCCGGGAGCGCCTGGAAGGTCGGCCCGCTCAGCGGCGCGTCGCGGACCTCCGGCGAGAGCCACATCGACGCGCCCTCGTGCTCGACCTCCACGAGGGCTCGCCCCGCGATCGCGATCGCGCGGCGGGCGTCGGTCGTGGTGAGCCCCGTCCAGCCCACGAAGTCCGGCAGGCTCGCGGGGCCGTGGCTCTGGAAATAGCGGGTCGCGAGGAGGCCGAGCGCCTCGTCGTTCGTGGGCGCGCGGGGGTTCGGCGCGGCGTCCGCGAGCGACGCGAAGGTCTGCTCCTTGCCGTGGTTCGGGCCGAGGCACACGACCGCGCGGTGGGCGGCATAGCCGAGCAGGTGGTACCCGCGCTGGCCCTCCGTGCCGATGCCCTTCGCCTCGAGCACGGTCAGCGCCTCGGCACGCGTGAGCCGTCCGCCTCCCGCGAGCGCCGCCCCGAGCACCTCGGCGGCGCGCTCCGCGGTGCGCTCGTCGATGCCGAGCTCGGTCCTCCGGCCCGCCGACTTCGCGAGCGCGCGGGCCCCGGTCAGCGCCAGCATCCAGCGCGCGTCCTCGGACGGCACGAAGTGGAGGGTGCCGCGCATCGGCCAAGTGCGCAGGACGTCGAAGCGCTCGAGCGCCGCGTCGACGTCGGCCTCGGTGCCGCCGAGGCGTACGCCGAACGACCACTTCGCGCTCGCGAGATCTTGCGCCTGCATCGCGCCGAACCAGCGCGCGACATCCAGCACGGAGCCGCGTGGCGGCGCGTCCGCGAGGAGGAAGCTCGACACGCGGAGGCGCACGACCTCGCTCGAGGCGAGCCTCATGCGCCCCATGGGCTCAGCGACG
>JAEUKC010000293.1:0-23481 GCA_016794445.1 Myxococcales bacterium | reverse complement strand
TCGGTGAAGGAGCTCGACGCGGTCGCGCAGTGGCTCACCGCCAAGTCGACCACCAAGTGCACCGAGAAGTGCTTCGTGCTGAGCAAGCTCTCGCTCGGGGGCGCGGTCGACAAGGGCACGCTCACGTTCCGGCTCGAGGGGACCGCGCTCGCGTCGCACGCCGTCGCCATCCCGCTGTTCGGCACGCCCACCAGCGTGCGCGTCGAGGACGTGAGCGAGGTCGACGGCAAGGGCACCAAGCTGGCCGCAGTGGGCTTCGAGGGCGATCACTACTTCGTCGTGACCAAGGGCGGCGAGGGCGGGCGCTTCGCGATCGAGGGGAAGCTGTTCCTCGAGAAGGAGAGCGCGCTCGTCATCCCGGGTCCGCTCAACGCCCTCGAGACCGACTTCACCTCGGGGCGCATGGTCGAGGGCACCAAGCTCTCGGGCCTCACCCAGACCACGGTGCACTTCGACGCGGGCGACGCGAAGGCCACCACCGAGCCTCCCGTGTTCCAGCTCTCGCGCGCGATCCGCGTGCAGCGGGAGACCTCCTTCGAGTACCGGCTCGTGCTCCGCTCCGGCGTCGACCTCGGGGTCGTGCGCCTGCCGCTGTCGCTCGGTGAGAAGGTGCTCGACGTGACCGGGGTCGCCGGCTGGAAGGTCGAAGCGAGCGACCTCGTGCTCCCGACGGCCGGAAAATCCGCCACCATCACGGTGACCGGCACGCTGCCCGACGCGCAGAAGACCCTCGTGCCCGACGGCCGCGCGCCGTTCGAGTGGTGGCTCGTCGAGTCCGACGCCGAGCACCGCGTGACCCCGAAGGTGGAGCCCGGTTCGGCGGCGCAGCTCGACGCGGCCGAGTCGCCGATCCCGCGCACGCAGCCCACCGCGCGCCTGTTCCTCGCCAAGAAGGGCCAGCACCTCGCGCTGTCGGTGCAGACGCTCGCGGTGGTCGAGGCGCTCGGCGCGGTCGTGCGCGACCACCACCGCACGGTGGTGATCACGGCCAACGGCGACGTCGTCGGCGACGAGCTCTTCACCTACGAGAACAGCGGCCTCGATCACCTGCCGGTGCTGCCCGTGGGCCTGCCGATATTCCAGGCCACCGACGGCGTAGGCGAGCGCATCATGCGGCGTGACCCGGCGCTCGCCGAGATCCTCCTCCCGCTGCGCAAGGGCGTGCACCAGGGGCGCATCCAGACGGTCGGCGAGTCGCGCTGGGGGCTCCTCGGCGGCGCGCTCTCCATCGATCCCTCCGCGATGCCGCTCACCGCGAGCCGCACCACCGTCCGCGTCGGGTTGCCCACGAACGTGCACCCCATCGTCGCGCTCGGCGGCGATCGCGCCCAGTGGTTCGTCGGCTTCGAAGGGCTCGTCGCGCTGGCGATCGCCGCGTTCGTCTCCACGTTCGCCTTCACGCGCACCCGCGACCGCGTGCTCGGGGCGCTGGCCCTCGGCGGCCTCGGGTTCGTCTCGATCGGGGCCTTCGCGGCGGCGACCGGCGGTGTCGTGCTCCTCGTGCTCGCGACCTACTTCGCCCGCGTGCTCGAGGGGACCCGGCGCACGCGCGTGCTCGGGGGGCTCGTCGGCGCGGCCGCCCTCACGACCATGGTCGCCGTCGCGGCCTCGTCGTCGCGGTCGAGGATGCTGGAGCCGTCGCTCTCGAACAGCGACGACCGGACGGTCGCCTACGGGCCCGCCGAACCCTCGAAGTCGAAGTACGCCTACGACAGCCCTCCCGCTGGGTCGAGCGCCCCCACCAACGAGGAGGACAAGAAGATGGGCGGAAAGGGCGGCGAAACAGGCAATTTCGCCACCAATCACTACGCCACCGGCATCGTCCAGGGCGTGCAACCCGTGGCCCTCCCGCTCCCGAGCGCCGCGCGCTGGGTCGTCGTCGGACGCGAGCTCGTGCCCCGCGATCGTCCGCTCGCCGTGCGCATCTACTACGTGACCACCGCGGCCCTCGCGCCGGCCCTCGCGCTCTGGCTCGGGTGCTTCGCGGCGCTCGCGTTCTTCCACCGCGAGACGTTCCGCAGGCTCGTCGCCGCCCTGCGCGAGCGTCTCGCCCACAAGCCCGCGCCCCCCGCGGTGGAGCCCCCGGTCGAGCCTCAGCCCCAGTAGCGGGCCATCAGCGCGCCCATCCACGCGGGCTGGTGCACCTCGCCGCGGGGGCCGAGCTCGCGCACCCACGGCTTGAGGTCGACCACCGGCGTGCCGTCGACCGCGTCGAGGCCGGTCACGAACAGGCGTCGCCCCTCGACGCGCACCACGCGACACACCGTGGTGCCGAGCTGGTTCGGGCGGTTCTTGCCCCGCTGCGCGAAGATCCCGACGAGCGGCAGGCTCGCGTCGTTGCGCGGGTGGCGCGCCGCGCGCTCGATCCGCGCCGGGTCGACCTGATGCATGTGGAAGAGCACCTCCACGTGGGAGAACGTGTCGAGGCCCGCGAGCGCCTCGGGTCCGAACGAAAGATCGAGCTCGATCGAGGCCTCCTCGCGGTCCCAGTGGTCGTCCTCGACGACGCTCCGCGTGGAGCGCACGACGCCGATCGGCTGCAGGGTGATCATGGCGCGGGCGTAGGGCCGCGCCCGGCCTCGCGTCAATCCTCGGTCGCGTCGAGGAGCCGGGCGAGCCGCGCCTCGTCGAGCGCCGGCGCGAGCCGCGCCCGCAGCGCCTTCACCGTCCCCGCGTAGGCCCCGCCGAACCGCTCGCACTGGTCGCACCCGCGCAGGTGGCCCTCGATACGCGCGCGCGTCGCGGGCTCGACGCCGTCGTCGAGGTAGTCCGCGAGCTCGGCGAGCACGCCGCCGCACGTGATGCCGGCGACCTCACGCTCCTGCATGACCGACCTCCTTCCTCCGCAGTGCCGCCATGACTCGCAATCGCGCGCGGTGGAGCCGGCTCTTCATCGCCGGCACGCCGATCGCGAGCGTCTGCGCCGTCTCCTCGCCGGAGAGCCCCTCGAGGTCGCGCAGCAAGAGCACCTCGCGCTCCTCCTCGGGCAGCGTGGCGAGCGCGCCCTCGAGCGCCGCGCGATCTTCGGCCAGCGAGGCAGCCCTCTCGGGATCGTCCCCGAAACCCGCGGCGAGGCCGAGCTCGAGGAGCGGCGTGTCGGGCACCTCGCGCCGGGCCACGTCCTTGCGCGCGTGGAACGCAGCGTTGCGCGTGAGCGTGAACAGCCACGCGCGCACCGTCGACTCGCCGCGGAACGTCTTCGCGTGGCGGAAGGCGGCGAGGAAGGCCTCCTGCAGCACGTCGTCCGCCGTGGCCTCGTTCGGGGTGAGCGCGCGCGCGAGCCGCAGCGCGCTCCCACCGTGCCGACGACACAGCGCCGCGAACGCGGCCCGCTCCCCGGCCGCCACGCGGGCGATCAGCTGGCGGTCTTCGTCGTCGGGGGCGGCGTGATCTTGCAAGTCGAGATCCCGAAGAGAGTGTACAGCGGGCAGGAGCCGATCAGCCCTGTCAGGAGCGGGACGAGCCCGAGGAAGGCCCAGGGGGTCTTCGGTCCCACGAAATACAGGGAGAGGACGACGAGCCCCAGCACCACCCGCACCGCGCGATCGACCCCGTGCTCGTTCTTGGCCAGCAGTTCCATGACGGATCCTCCAGGTTCAGGACCGTCTTCCGGCCCTCGACAACAGGAGTGCGGTCGAGACCTGGAGGATTTCGAAAATCGTAGCGGGGGCGACCCGGCCAATCGCCGTCAGGGTCCCGCGGCGTTCACCGCAGCCACGACCGCCGCGAGCTTCGCCTCGAGGTCTTGCTCACGGTGGAAGCCGCGGGCGGTGATCAGCGACAAGCGCTCCCTGACGCCGGCGACGTCGAGCCCGGGATTGGCCAGGAAGAGGCCGACGGCATCGTCGAAGTCGTGCCTCCGCTGGTCGTTCGACGACAGGACCTTCATCGCGACGAGGTCCTCCGCCGAGGCCACGGGGAGCTCGCCGACCGAGGGAATGGTGACGCGCGTCGCTCGCTGCACGATCTCGGTCTCGATGCCGCTGGAGGCGGCGAGCAGGTCCACGTGGATGGCGTCGCGCGTGATCAGGCGGACCGTGGCCGTTCGCTGCGCGACCTCGTGTTCCACGAGCGAGTGGATCTGGTAGCGCGCCGCGCGCAGGTCACGAACGAGACTCTCGATCTCTGGCTCCGAGATCGAAAGCGCGAGGTCGACGTCTCGGGTGAAGCGGACCTCGCCGCGAATGGAGACCGCGAGCCCACCGACCAGTGCGAAGGGCACGCTCCGCCCGGAGAGCCACCCCGCGATGTCGGCGAGCGCGCGCTGGGGCGAAGGCTCAACCATCGGCGAGCCACGCGCGGAGCAGGTCGTCGATCTCCTCTTCGGGGGCGTCGGGGAACCGCGTGCGCAGGGCCACCCACTTGAGCTCGATCCCGAAGCGCATGGCCTCGAGCGCCTGCCGCGCCTTCTCCGAAGGTGGCGTCAGGCGCGCGACCTCGAGGTCGTGCGCGCGGAGCGGATCCACCCGCCGATTCTATCAGAACAGGATGCGGGTGCGGATGTTGGTGGGCAGCGCGGCGATCGCCTTCTGCACCTCGTCGGCCACGTCGCGCCCGAGATCCATCACGAGGTAGCCGATGTCCGGATCCGTCGAGAGCGACTGGGCCTCGATGTTGGCGTTGAGGTCCGAGACGATGCGCGTGATGTCGCGGAGCACGCCCGGCACGTTGCGGTGCACGTTGAGGATGCGGTGGGTCTCCCGGCCCTCGAGGGCGGGCAGCTCCACCTGCGGGAAGTTCACCGCCCCGGTCGTCGCGCCCTGGTTCACGAACCGGATGAGCGCCGTCGCGACCTCGCGGCCGATCGCCTCCTGGGCCTCCGCGGTCGACCCGCCCACGTGCGGGGTGAGCACCACGTTGGGCAGGCCGCGCAGCTCCGACTCGAAGCCGGGGCCGTTGGCCGCTGGCTCCTCGGGGTAGACGTCGATCGCCGCGCCCGCGAGGTGCCCGCTCTTCACCGCGGCGGCGAGCGCCGGGATCACCACCACCGAGCCGCGGCTCGCGTTGAGCAGGTAGCTGCCCTTCTTCATCTGCGCGAGCTCGGGGGCGCCGATCATGTTCGCCGTCTCGCGCGTCTCCGGCACGTGCAGGGTGACGAAGTCGGACGCGGCGAGCAGCTCGGCCATCGTCTTCATCGCGCGGTTGTTGCCCATGGGGAGGCGCGGCGCGATGTCGTAGAACACGACCTGCATGCCGATCATCTCGGCCATGACGCCGATCTGCCGGCCGATGTGGCCGTAGCCGATCACGCCGAGGGTCTTGCCGCGCACCTCGTAGCAACCGACGGCGGCCTTGGTCCAGACGCCCTGGTGCAGATCGCGCGAGCAGTCGCCGATCTTGCGGGCTAGCATCACGATCTCCGCGAGGATCATCTCGGCGACCGACCGCGTGTTGGAGAACGGCGCGTTGAACACCGGGACGCCGTGCGCGTTCGCCGACTTCAGGTCGACCTGGTTGGTGCCGATGCAGAAGCAGCCGAGGGTGAGCAGGCGGCGCGCGGCCTCGAGCGCCGGCCCCTGCACCTGGGTCTTGCTGCGGATGCCGAGCACGTGCACGTCGGCCACGCGCGCCGCGAGCTCCTCGCCCTCGAGCGCGTGCTTGAGCGCCTCGACCTGGAACCCCTCGGCCTCGAACAGCTCGATGGCGCTCTTGTGGACGCCCTCGAGCAAGAGCACCTTGATCTGGTCCTTGGGGAACGAAGTCGTGCGCATGGCCCGCGCGAGCTAGCACGGGCGCCCCCTGCCTTGAACCCGCCTCCTCGACTGCCTCAGTCGGGGATCAGCACGACCTTGCCGATGGCCTTGCGGTCGTGGATGAAGTGATGCGCCGCCGCGGCCTGCGAGAACGGGAAGCTCTTGTCCACCTTGGGGGCGATCTCGCCGCGCTCGTACATCGCGAGCAGGTCCTCGAACTGCGGCCGGAGCAGATCGAGCCGGCCGAACAGGTGCCCCATGTTCACGCCGGTGACGGTCTTGTTGTCGTCCATCAGCGTGCGCACCGAGTACTTGGGGATGCGGATCACCTGGCCGAGCGCGTGGAACAGGTTGCGCGTCTTGCCGCTCGCGGCCGACGACAGCCCGAACCCGACGAGGCGCCCGCACGGGCCGAGCAGATCGTAGCCCTCGCGCCACGACTTGCCGCCGACCGGGTCGAGCACGAGGTCGATGCCCTTGTCGCCGACCACGCGCCGGCACGCCGCGACGTAGTCCTCGTCGTTGTCGATGTTGTGCTGCACGCCGATCGAGCGCAGGTACTCGTGCTTGCCCTTGCTCGCGCGGCCGAAGATCACGCAGTCGCGGGTCTTCGCGAGCTGGATCGCCGCGATGCCCACGCCGCCCGCGGCCGAGTGGACGAGCACGCTCGAACCCCGGCGCAGGTTCCCGGTGAACATCATCATCGTGTACGCGGTGAGGTACACGACGGGCAGCGCCGCGCCCTCCTCGAAGCTCATCTTCTCGGGCATGTGGAACACCTGCTCCGCCGAGATCGCGAGGGTGTCGGTGTACCCGCCGAAGCGCGGCATCCCGAACACGCGGTCGCCGACCGCGAAGCCCTCGACCCCGGGGCCCACCTGGTCGACCACGCCGGCCACCTCGTACCCGACGACGCAGGGGATAGGTGGGGCGTCGGGGTAGAGGCCCACGCGGGCCATCAGGTCGGCGAAGTTGATCCCCGCGGCCTTCACCCGGATGCGGAGCTCCCCCTTGCCCGCCTCCGGATCCTTGGCTTCACGGACCTCGAGGACCTCCGGCGAACCGGCGCGGCTTATCCAGACTTGCTTCATGGCTGGGCAGTGGATGCTGGCCGGGGGCGGGCGTTGCACGTTCGGGTTACGCTCCTGCCCGTGCGCCCCTTTCTTCGCTCCTCGACCCTCGCCTCCTCGGTGGTGGCGCTGGCCTTCCTCCCTCACTGCAGCTCGGAGTCCGCCCCGGCGCCCCAGGGCACCCGCGCGTTCGACAGCGGGGACAGCAAGCTCGTCGTCGACCTCGACGCCGGCACCCTCGTGCTCTCGTACAAGGGCGCGAAGAGGGTCACGCTGCCGAAGGACGCGCTCGCGCTCGGCGCCCTCGACGCGGTCAAGGACGACGCCAACTACGACCCGTACTGGCTCTACGTCGAGAACGCGCTCAACCGGCCGCCGGACTCGCTGCGCTGGCTCGTTCCCGATCGCATCGAGCCGCTCGACGCGAGCAGCTTCACGCTGCGCTATCCGGAGAACGCCACCGCCGTCCTCCGCATCGCGACCGGCGCGCTCCCCGGTGCCTTCAAGCTCTCGCTGACCGACGTGCAGGGCCCCATCGCCTATCTGCGCCTGCGCACGCGGAGCGACGCCACCGAGGGGTTCTACGGGCTCGGCGAGTTCTTCGACGACGTGAACCAGCGCGGCAAGATCCGCGCGATGCAGATCGAGCTCGATGGCGAGCTCGAGAGCTCCTACAACGAGGCGCACGCGCCGATCCCGCTCCTGCTCGGCACGCGCGGCTGGGGCCTGTTCGTGAACACGCTGCGCCCCGGCGCGTTCGCGGTCGCCAGCGAGGAGGCCGACCGGGTCGACGCGGCGTTCGGCACCGGCGTGGCCACGAGGACCGAAGGGCTCACCTTCCACCTGTTCGCCGAGGCGCACCCGCTCGACCTCACCAAGCACTACCACGCGGTCACCGGCAAGCCGCGCCTGCCCGCGCGCTGGGCGCTCGGCCCGTGGTTCTGGCGCAACGACACGACCGGCCAGGACGAGGTGATGGCCGACGCCAAGGCCCTGCGCGACAACGATCTCGCGACCACCGGCCTCTGGATCGATCGGCCCTACGCCACCGGGGTCAACACGTTCGATTTCGACGCCGCCAAGTACTACGACGGCAAGACCATGATGGAGAAGGTGCACGGCCTCGGCCTGCGCGTCGCCATCTGGCACGTGCCGTACCTCGACGAGAAGGACCCGAGCACCCAGGTCCACCGCGACCGCGCGACGGCCGAGGGCTACTACCCGAAGGAGCACGGCCCGAACTTCAACAAGTGGGGCGTGCCCATCGATCTCGCCAACCCGAAGGCCTACGCGTGGTGGCAGAGCCTCGTGTCTGGCTACACGGTGCTCAGCAAGGTCGAGGGCTTCAAGCTCGACTACGCCGAGGACATCGTCCCGGGGCTCACGGCGGCGCGCAACAAGTGGGTGTTCGGCGACGGCAGCGACGAGCGCACCATGCACGCCGGCTACACACTCCTCTACCACAAGCTCTACGCCGACCTCTTGCCCAAGGACGGCGGGTTCCTCCTCTGTCGCCACGCGAACGTCGGCGACCAGGTCAACGGCCCGATCCTCTGGCCGGGTGACCTCGACGCCGACTTCTCGAAGCATCGCGAGAAGGTCAAGGACAGCAGCGGCAAGAGCTACAACGCGGTCGGCGGCCTCCCCGCCTCGTTGATCGCGGGGCTGACGCTCGGGCCCTCCGGCTTCCCGTTCTACGGGGCCGACACCGGCGGCTACCGCCACGGTCCGCCGAAGAAGGAGCTCTTCACCCGGTGGTTCGAGCAGACCGCGCTCTCGAGCGTGATGCAGGTCGGCAACGCGGACTCCACGGTGCCCTGGGTGGCCGATCCCAAGACCGGCTTCGACGCCGAGATGCTCGGCTGGTACCGCACGTATGCGCGGCTCCACCTGCGCCTGTTCCCGTACGAGTGGAGCTACGCGCAGAGGCTCCTCGTCGATGGGCGGCCGATCCAGCGTCCGCTCGGGCTCGCCTACCCCGAGCTCGGCGCGCACCCGAACGACGCGTACATGTTCGGCGACCACCTGCTCGTCGCGCCGGTCGTGGCCGAGGGGCAGCGCACGCGCGCGGTGAGCTTCCCGAAGGGCGCCGGGCGCTTCTACGACTACTGGACCGGTGAGGCCCACGACGACGGCTCGAACCCGACGGTGGTCGCGCCGCTCGAGACGCTGCCGCTGTTCCTCGTCGAGGGCGGGATCGTGCCGCTCTTGCGGCCGACCATCGACGCGATGGCCCCGACCACCGAGCCCACCCTCGTCGACAGCTACGCCACCACCCCCGGTCCGCTCTGGGTGCGCATCGCGCCTGGCCCGGGTCGGGCCTTCGATCTGTTCGACGGCGCTCGCGTCGAGCACTCCACCTCCGCGGGAGCGCTGACCATCACCTCGAAGGACGGCGCGGAGTTCAAGAACGGCTTCGTCCTCGAGCTCATCGCGCGCGCCAAGCCGGCGTCCGTGTCGGGCCTCACGGAGGTGGCCGACCTCGCGGCGCTCGAGGCCGCGCCGAGCGGGTGGACGTGGACCAAGGACGTGGGGGGCACGATCTTCATCAAGATTCCGACCGGAACGTCGGTGGTGGTGAAGTAACGCGATCCTGGCCGGGTCGACAGAGGACGGTCACCCCGGACCTGTCTCCTCCTACCATGGATTCTCGCTCCTCCCGCGCTCTCTCGTCGACGTTCCCCCGGACTCCAGGGTATACGCCGTACCCGAACATGACCTTGGAGCTCGTGCAGATCGGCGGAAGTCTGCGGGTACCGGTGATGGGCTTCCTCGTCATCGGTCGTGGCTCGGGGAGCGCCGTGCACCTCGACCACCCGGCGGTCGCCAGCGTCCACGCCACGCTGCAGCTCGACCCGAACCAGGGCCTCACGATCACCGACTGTGGCAGCGAGACCGGCACCATCGTCAACGGCGTCCGCGCGACCGACGGCCCCGTGCACCTGCGCACGGGCGACGAGCTGCGCATCGGCCCCTTCGTGTTCCGCGTCGCGGGGGGGGCCGAGGAGCCCGCCTCGGTGCCGATGGAAGGCCCCCGCATCGCGACCCTCTTCGGCGCGCAGCTCGCGCCGGCGCGACCCGCCATCCTCACCTCGTCACCGCCCCGCGCCCCCTCGCTCACGCCCCAGCGCCAGCGCACGCCCGTGGCCCTCCTCGAACCGGAGCGCGAGGTGGGTGCACAGGTCTCCGCCTCGGGCACGTTCCTCGACGGCGTCCAGCTCGGCGACATCGGCCTCATGTTGCTCGTCGGGCGCTCCCTCGATCTCACCCGCACCCGCGACGTGATGAAGATCGAGCGCAAGATCACGCGCGACGTGGCCCGCGAGAACGGCTCGCCCTCGGCCCTGCTCTCGGCGCTGAACAAGGCGCTCGCCCGCTACTCCCTCACCGCCACGGTCACCTGCCTTCGCCTCGATCACGCGAGCCGCTGGCTCTCGTACGGGATGGCGGGTGAAGCCCCGCCGTTCGTCGTGCGCGACGGGCGGGCGAGTCGGCTCCCGGCCGGCCCGGCCACCGTCGAACTCGGGCGCATCGCCCTCGCGGGGTTCAGTGAACAGCACGTGGAGCTCGGCCACGGTGAGCTCGCCCTGGCGGCGTCGCGGGAGCTCGATGGAGTGCTCGCGCAGCCGCTGGTCGATCCAGGGGGTGAGGGAGAGGCCGACGCCGCGGTCATCCTCAAGCGATCGCTCGAGGCCGCGCGCACGGCCGCCAACCTGCGGGCGACGGCCGCAGTGATGGTCGGCGGCTGACCGAGACGAAGCGACCCGGCTCAGGTCGCCTCGTTCAGCGCCTGGGCGAGCATCCGCACGGCGTCGACGGTGCTGAAGATGCCGACCACCTTGCCGAGCTCGGCGATGACGATGCAGCCGTACTTGTGGTGCGCCATCACCTCGCACGCCGAGGCGAGGGGAGCGTCGGGCGACGTGACGTAGACCTCCTGTGCCATCGCCTCTTCGACCTTCACCTTGCCCCGATCGACACCGGGGATGCCGTCGAGCACCTGCAGATCACGCTCCGACACGATCCCGATCAGCTTGCCACCATCGAGCACCGGGAGGTGCCGGATGTTGAACTTGCGCATCAAATCCCAGGCCACGGTGAGGGCTTGCTCTCGCCCGATGGTGTGGGGACTCGCCGTCATCGCCTCTCGCATCTTCATCTTGCGCATGTTCGTCACTCCGGACCGCGAAGGATCAACACGGGCACGTCCGCTCGCCGGAGCACCCCCTCGGCCACGCTCCCGAGCAGGGCACGAGGCAGACCGCTCCGACCGTGGGTGCCCATCACGATCAGGTCCGCGCCGACCTCCTTGCAGACCTTGAGCACCGCCGTGCGCGGCTCGTCCTGGTGCAAGAGGACGTGGATCTTCACGCCGCGCGCCTTGCGCGGCTCGATCAGCTCCTGGAGGGCCTTCTGGGAGGCGTCCAGGATCCGCGAGGCCATCTCGGCCGTGGCGATCAGCGCGCCGTCCGGGAACCCCACCACGGGGATCACGTAGGCGTGCAGCGCGGTGACCTCCGCCCCCACCTTCGCCGCGAGGTCGAGCGCGTAGTCGAGGGCCTTGGTGCTCGTCTCGAGGAAGTCGACCGGGACGAGGATGTGCTTGGGGAGCATGCCCGAAGAGGCTTCAACGTTCGTGCCGTTCAGCGCGGACGCCAAATGGGGGCCGCCGGCCCCAGCGCGCGCGCAGGGGATTCGTCGGACGCACGGGTTTCGCGCCCCCGCGGCTTGGGGTCTCCTCGGCGCGCGCTACGCTCGTCGGGTGCGCCGCGTCCTCACGCTCGTCTTGCTCTCGAGCAGCTTCTCGGGCGCCTGCACCATCTCCGGACGCGAGCCCGCGATCGTCCTCGCGCACGTCCCCGATCCGTTCGTCGATCCGCTCGATGCGGTGCTGCGCGTGAAGAGCCGCGACGGCGAGTGCACCGGCACCGTCGTCGCACCGCGCGTGGTGCTCACCTCGCGACCGTGCCTCGTCGACATCGGCGCGGTGTCCTCCGACAAGGTCATCGACCCCGGCGCCCTGCGCCTGCGCGCGCGCCTCGGCGGCGGAGCGGTGAGCTACGCGAGCATCCCGGTCTCGGCCGTGGAGGAGCGGGAGTGCCTCGGTGTGGCGGCGCTGATCACGCACACGCCCCTCGCGGTCGCGCCGCTCCGCATGCGGCTGCACCGCTCGGTCGCGCTCGGAGAGTCGGTGCGCGTGGTCGGCTTCGGTCGGTGCACCAGCTCCGCGATCGGCGCGCGCGGCGTGGGCTTCGCGGGGCCGGTGCGCGCGGTCACGTCGACCTCGCTCCACGTCGACGCGCACGCCTGCGCGGGGGACGTCGGCGGGCCGGTCGTCTCTGCCGGCAGCCAGGAGGTGATCGGCATTCTCTTGCGGGACCCGATCCCGATTCCGCCCGATCACCCATCGGGAAAGCCGATCTTCGACGTCCCCGCTGGTGAGGCCGCCCGGCTCGACGGGGAGGCGCTGCCACTGATTCTTCGTGCGGTTCTCAGCACTTACGGCGTCGAGCCCGCGGCGTTGCCCGGCGTCGCCTGCCCGTGATTTCGCCGGGAGGTCGGACTATGGTCACGGGCCCGTCATGCTGCAGCCGTCCCAAGAGCAACTCGCCGTCCTGACCCCCTTCGAGCGCTTCGCGTTCGGCATCGCCGACGCGATGAACCGTCAGCGCCTCCTCAAGCGGGCCGCGCACACCTTCCTCAAGACGGTCGGCATGAGCTGGGTGCACGTCTCGACCGAGCGCCTGCAGCGGGTCCGCGGCCTCGAGCACCTGCGGAACCTGAACCCCGACCGCGGCGTCTTGTTCGTCGGCAACCACCGCAGCTTCTTCGACATGTACGTCATGAGCTCGGTGCTCCTGCGCAACACCGACTGGGTCACCAAGATGTTCTTCCCGGTGCGGGGAGACTACTTCTACGAGCGCCCCGACGGCATCGTCGTCAACGCGCTGATGAGCGCGTGGGCCATGTACCCACCCGTGATGCGCCGCCCAGACGCGCGCGTGTTCAACGAGTACACGGTCGATCTCATCAGCGAGATGCTGAAGGAGCCCGGCGTCGTGGCCGGCATGCACCCCGAGGGCACGCGCAACAAGACGGACGATCCGTACACGCTGCTCCCCGCCCAGATCGGCGTGGGTCAGATGGTGCTGCGCGCCAAGCCCATCGTCATCCCGTTCTTCGTCCTCGGTCTGCTCAACGACCTGCCCAAGCAGGTGAGCAGCAACTTCACGGGCGACGGCGAGCCCATCACCCTCACCTTCGGCGCCCCCCTCGCCATGGACGGGTTCTACGCGGAGCCGCCGCGCCTGCGCACCTACAAGCGCATCGCCGAGCACATCCGCGACGTGCTCACCGAGCTCGGCGCGGACGACCGCGCGTTCCGTGCGCGTGAGGGCCTGCTGGATCTGTCGAAGCGCTAGCGTCGGTTGCCACGCCGACGACCACCGCCACCGCCGTGCGAGCCACCGCCGTGCGGGCCGCGCGGGTGCGCCTCGTGCCCCGGGCGTCCGCCGGTCTGCGGACGCAGCAGCGAAGCGGCCGAGCGCGTGCGCCCGACGAGATCCGTGGGCGGCGGCGCCGGGATCGACGACCGGTACGGGTGCTCGTGCACCACGGTGAGGTGGAGCTTGGTGAGCCGCTCGATGTCGATCAGGAACTCGCGCTCCTCGGCGTCGCAGAACGAATAGGCCGCGCCGCTCGCGCCCGCGCGCGCCGTGCGGCCGATGCGGTGCACGTAGCTCTCGGGCACGTTGGGCAGCTCGAAGTTGATGACGTGGGTCACGTCGTCGATGTCGATCCCACGGGCCGCGATGTCGGTCGCCACGAGGGCCCGCGTGGAGCCCTCCTTGAAGTGCGCGAGGGCGCGCTCGCGGGCGCCCTGCGACTTGTTGCCGTGGATCGCCTCGGCGCGGATCCCCGAGTCGTTCAGGTGCTCGGTGACCTTGTTGGCGCCGTGCTTGGTGCGGGTGAACACGATCGCGCGCCGCACCCCGGCGTCGGAGAACAGGTGCACGAGCAGGCGGCGCTTGTCCCCGCGCTCGACGAAGAACACCGACTGCTCCACCTTCTCGACCGTGGAGGAGACGGGGGTCACCGTCACGCGCGCCGGGTCCACCAGGATGGCGTCGGCGAGCGACTGGATGTCGGGCGGCATCGTGGCCGAGAAGAACAGCGTCTGGCGCTTGGGGGGCAGCTTCTTGATGATGCGCCGCACGTCGTTGAGGAACCCCATGTCGAGCATGCGGTCGGCCTCGTCGAGCACGAACACCTCGACGCCGGAGAGATCGACGAAGCCCTGCTCGCCGAGGTCGAGCAAGCGCCCGGGGGTCGCGACGAGGATGTCGAGCCCCGAGCGGAGGGCGCGCACCTGGGCGTCCTGCCCGACGCCGCCGAAGATGACCGCGTTGCGCAGGTTCGTGCCCTCACCGTAGGTGGTGAAGCTCTCGGCGATCTGGGCGGCGAGCTCGCGGGTCGGCGTGAGCACGAGGCAGCGGATCCGCGGACGGCTCTCGCGGCGGCCCTCGGCCAGCCGGTGCAGCGTGGGCAGCGCGAACGCCGCGGTCTTACCCGTGCCCGTCTGCGCCAGGCCGAGCAGATCACGCCCTTGCAGCGCGAAGGGGATGGCCTGCTCCTGGATGGGCGTGGGCTCGGTGTAGCCCTGGGCGGCGACGGCGGAGAGGAGACTCGGGCGGAGAGGGAGATCGGCGAAACGCAAAACGGGGACCACTTTGTTGGAGGGGGCGGGCCTGTAGCATGGCCCGGCGCGGGGGTTGGTCCGGGGCTGCCTACCGCCCAGGTGGCGGGATCGTCTTGCCGCTGTCGACGACCCGCAGGAGCGAGACCAGCATCTCGCGGTGCTCGGGCCCTGGTCGCACGAAGCCGTCGGCGTGCACCAGCGCCTTCGCTGCGGCGTGCAGCTGCGGGGAGCGCGCGTCGACGAGCGCCGCCGCGAGCGCCGTGACGATGCGCTGGGGGACGGACTTGTGCGCGGCGAGCACGTCCGCCGGGATCGGCCCGGCGTGCGCCACGAGGCGCACGTCCTCGTCCCGCAGGCCGCCGTGGTCCTTGTAGCCGGAGCGCGCGATCTCGACCGTGCCGCTCACGAAGTTGAAGCACGTGGCGCCCACGTCGACCTTGCCGGTGGCGAGCGCGCGCGCGATCTCGGAGTGGCTGCGCACGAAGTGCTCCTCGGAGAACGCCTGCACGAGGCTCACGCCGGCGGCCCGCAGCGCCGCGCGGATGACGATGTAGCCCGAGGCGCTCTCGCGATCGACCCACGCCGCGCGGACGCTGCGGAGGTCGGCGGGCGTCTCGATCTTGCTGGATCGCAGCGCGAACAGGCCGGTGAGGTAGGTGGACTGCCCGTTGCGCATGGTGAGCGCGAGCTCACGCACGACACCCGCGCTCACGAGGCGCGCCGCGCCCACCGGGGGCACCCAGGCGAGGTCGACGCGGCCCTGCTCGAGCGAGGAAGCGAGGACGCGGTAGTCGGTCGCGCGGTGCACCTCGACGTCGGCGTGGAGATACTCGCCGGCCGCGCGGGCGAGGTCGTCGGCGAGCGTGGCGTTGGCCTCGTCGGGGATCAGCCCGAACCGCAGTCGCTCCATCAGCGCGATTCCAGCTCTTGCAGACGGGGCGCGCAAGCCCTCGTTCACTCCGCGCGAGCGAGCGGCCGCCGCGCCCCGCGCAGCCAGATCACGACGCACAGCGCCACGGCGACCGGCAGGAGCATCAGCGCGCTCTTGAGGCTCGACCGGTCGGCGAGCCACCCGATCAGCGGTGGACTCGGGAAATCCCCGGCCGCGTGGATCGCGAAGATGCTGGCGGCCATCGCCGTCGCGCGGAGGTCGCGCGGCACCGAGCCGAGGATGACCACGTTGATCGGCGACGTGCTCGCGAACAGCGCCGCCTCGCACAGGAAGATCGCCACGAAGAACGTGAGCGGCGTGGGCGCCACGATCGTCGCCACGGCGAAGGGGAGGGCTGCGAGGGTCGCCCACCCGCAGAACCGCAGGTAGCCGCGCACGCGCTCCTCCTCGGTCGCCGCCGTCGGCAGCGTGCGGTCGGCGATCCAGCTGCCGCCGATCGTGCCCACGATGCCGGCGAGCACCGCCACGGTGCCGAAGCCGAAGTCGGCCTTGGCGAGCTCCATCGCGTGGGTCTTGTAGAGGAACTTCGGCGCCCACGCGGCGAACCCGCCGAGCGCGAACGTGTACATGCAGAACCCGGCCACGCACGCCACGTAGAGCGGCGCGCCGAGGAGACGACGGTAGGCGCCCGTGCTCGCCGTGGGCTCGTCCTTCTCGAGTCGCTTGGGCTCGACCACGAGCAGGGCGAGCGCCGCGAGGGCGATCCCGGGCCCGCCCGCGACGAAGAACGCCGCCCGCCAGCCGAGCTTGTGCTCGAGGAGCCCGCCGAGCAGGTAGCCGAGCGCGCTCCCCACCGGGGTCGCGAGGTAGAAGATGGTCAGCCACTTGTTGCGACGGTCGGGCGGCGCGAGGTCGTCGATGATCGTGGGGGCGATGGTGGCGTAGCTGGCCTCCCCCACCCCGACGAGCACCCGCGCGAGCACCAGCGTGGTGGCGTCGCGCGCGAACCCCGAGAGCACCGTCGCCACGCTCCAGAGGGCCACGCCGACGGCGATGAGGACGGTCCTTCGCCCCGGCTTCGCGCTCTTCGAGTCGGCGAGCTGGCCGAAGAGCGGGCTCGTGACGAAGTAGCCGACCATGAACGCGCTGATGGCGAGGCCGGTCTGGAAGTCGTTCAGCCCGAGCGACTCCTGGAAGCGTGGCGAGACGGCGGCCACGAGGTAGCGGTCGACGTAGTTGAGGAAGTTCAGCGCGGTGAGCAGCGCGAGGATCGTGGTCGGGCGCGCGATCTTCACGACGGCATCCCCCACGCCATGAGCGCCATCGCCGCGAACACCATCACGACGATCCCGATTCCCGCGCACAACAGGCCCACGATCTTGCGCGTGCTGCTCGTCCTGTGGCGCGGGTCCTCGCCGCGCTCGCGGGCGAGGGCGTCGTCCACCGGCGTGCGGGCCGCGAAGATCCCGAGCCCCAGCATGAGCCCGATTTCGACCAGGCCCCCGCCGAGGATGCCGAGCGTGGCCCCGCGCCGGACGCGACGCACGCGCGTGACCTCCTCGTTCAGCACCTTGGGCAGGCCGTCGAGCTCGAGCCCGCGCGGCACGAACGCGATGCGCGCGCGGGCGAGCGTGGCCGCCACGACGGCGCGATACGCGGCCAGCGACGGGTCGGTCTTCTTGACCTGCTCGGGCAGCCGCGGCGACACGGCCACGGCGGCCCAGGCGTCGGGCGCGTCGCTGGCGAGCACGAGCGGCCACGAGACCACGTGGGCCGCGTCGTCGCTCGGGCCAGCGGTCGCCGACGAGGACACCGAGAGGTCGATCACGCCCTTGAGGTTCGGCGGCAGCGCGAGGCTCGCGACGCCGTTCTGGAACGCGAGCCGCTGGCCGAGGACGCGCACGCCGTTCTGGAGCACGTCCGCGTAGACGTAGGCGCGCGTGGCAGGAGCCCGGAGCTCCACCGTCGACCCCGCGATGACGCCGTCGCCCGGGGGCACCGCGGGCGCGAGCACCGCGCCCAGGGTCCCGCGAAACGTACCCTCGGTGATCCCCCGGCGGGCCGTGATGGCGACGAGCACGGGCGGCAGCTTGGGCGCGAGCGGCAGGCGCGCGAGCCCGTTCGCGTCCGTCAGCCCCGCCGGCGGATCGCTGTCCAGGCCCGCTTCCCCGGTGAGCGTGACCGTGGCGCCCGATACTGCCATTCCTGCCAGGTCGCGGACCCAGACCCACGCCGCACCAGGGAGTGGTGGCGCGAGGGCGGAGAGCTCCGGGGCCGCGTCGACGACCAGCGCCCCCGATCGCGAGCCGCCGCTGCGCGAGAGCGCCGTGAGGCCGTCGTCGGGGCGCGGCGGCGGCAGCGCGCCGGTCGAGAACGTGAGCAGCGGGCGAAACGCGCCGTCGACGCGGCCCTCGATCGTGACCTCGGCGGGGAGCGGGGCGTCGACGATCACCTCGGCCGCGCCGTCTTCGTCCGTCGACCCGACGCGACCGTGCGACACCCGGAGCTCGAGCCCGGGCGCCGGCGTCGTGACCGTCACGCCGCCGAGCGCGCGGATCACCATGACCCGGAACGTGAGGGGGGCATCGGCCGGCGGGCGACCCGTGATCGAAGCGCGGCCCGCGAACACGTCCCGCGGCCGCGAGAGGCCGAGCGCGATCCCAGCCACCAGGAGCGCGGCGAGGGGGGGCACGAACAGCGCGAGGCGGCGCAAGCCCTGCCGACGGTTCCGACGCTCGTCCTCGAGCTCGCGTTCGAGCGCGTCGCTCTCCGGATCGTCGCCCATCGCGGGCAGACTACACCTTCATGACGGCGCTGTCGGGGGGGGCCTCGACGGGGATGCGCACGAAGAACGACGTGCCCTGGCCGACCTTGCTCTTGACCTCGATCGTGCCGCCCATGGCCTCGGCCAGGTGCTTGACGATGCTGAGCCCGAGGCCCGTGCCACCGACCGCGCGCGAGCGGCCCGCGTCCACGCGATAGAACCGCTCGAACAGCCGAGGCAGGTGGCGCGGCTCGATGCCCGGCCCCTGATCGCGGACCTCGATGTCGAGCTGCCCGGCGTTGCGCGTGACGAGCACCCGCACCGGCTTGGGCCCACCGTACTTGATGGCGTTGTCGACCAGGTTCACGAGCACCTGCTCGAGGGCGCGGCGGTCGGTGCGCACGGTGCCGAGCCCCTCGCCGAACAGCGGCTCCACGCGCACACCGCGCTGCCGGCTGGCCACGGCCACGGCCTCGAGGGACGCCTCCACGACGACGCGGGGTTCGACGTCAGCGCGCTCGAGCCGAAACCCGCGCGACTCGATCTTGGAGAGCTCGAGGAGGTCCTCGACCAGCTGGCGGAGACGGTTCGAGTGACGGTCGACGATCTCGACCATCTCCTGCGCGACCTCTGGGTCGGCGAGCGCGCCCGCGAGCAGCGTCTCGGTCGAGGTGCCGATCGCCATGATGGGCGTGCGCAGCTCGTGCGAGACGTTGGCCACGAAGTCGCGGCGCACGATCTCGAGACGGCGCAGCTCGGTGACGTCGGTGAACACCGCGACCAGGCCCTGGAGCTTGTCGTCCTGCACGCCACGGATCGGCCGCGCACGCACGAGGATCCGGCCGGGCTTGATCCCGGTGAGCTCGATCTCGGTCGCCGCGCCACCGTCCACTTCGGCTCTCTGGAACACGGCGCCGAGCTCGGGGAGGATGTCGGCCGGCCGCTTGCCGAGGATCGAGCGATCGAGCACCAGCATGTCGCGCAGCATCGCGTTCGCGAGGACGACGTCGCCGCCCTCCTCGAGCGGGTCGGTGACGAGCACACCCTCGCCCATGGACTCGAGGATGGCCACCAGCCGGTTCCGGTCCTCCTCGAGCGAGGACTTCTCTTTGGCGAGCCAGCCAGCGAGCTCGTCGAGCGCACCCGCGAGCTGCCCGACCTCGTCCGAGCCCTGTACGTGGGTACGGATGCCGAGGTCGCGCCGCATCGCGCGCGCCGTTCGCGTCAGCGAGGTGAGCGACTCGGCGACGATCCACGCCGCGGTGTACGCGATGGCGCCGCCGCACACGAACGCGCCTACGACCAGCAACCCGACGAGGTCGCGACCGCGGTCGTTCTCGAGAGCGATGTGGGGGTCGAGGAATCGCTGCCCCATGACCCACGCGAGGAACGCGAGCCCGAGGCCGAAGAGGGCCGCGAGCAAGATGCGGCCGCTGCGGCCCTCCATCGCTCAGCCCGGTACGCCGAAGGCGCGGAGCAGCAGGTAGGTCAGCGCGGCGATTCCGCCCGCCGCCGGGATGGTCAGCACCCACGCCCAGACGATGCGCCCCGCCACGCCCCAGCGAACCGCGGAGAGCTTGTCGGTCGTGCCGACCCCGACGATCGACCCCGTGATGGTGTGGGTGGTCGAGACCGGCACGCCGAGCGCCGTGGCACCGAACAGCGTGAGCGCGCCGCTGGTCTCGGCGCAGAACCCACCGACCGGCTGCAGCTTGCAGATCTTCATACCCATCGTGCGGACGATGCGCCAGCCGCCGCTCATGGTGCCGAGACCCATCGCCGCGTGGCAGATGAGGACGACCCACAGCGGGACGTGGGGGGCCTTGCCCTTCACCGTGGCGATCTTCCCGGTCGCGACCAGCGCCATCACGATGATGCCCATGGTCTTCTGGGCGTCGTTGCCGCCGTGCCCGAGCGAATAGGCGGCGGCCGAGGCGAGCTGCGCGAGCCGGAACCCCCGGTCCACCTTGCGGGGCGCCATCCGTCCGAAGATCCCGCGCACGAGGCTCATGAGCAGGAACCCGAGCAGGAAGCCCACGACCGGCGATACGATGATGAACGCCGCCGTCTTGATGAAGAACTTGGCATCGAGGGCCGCGAACCCGTGGGTCTTGACGATGGCTGCGCCGGCCATCCCGCCGATCAGGGCGTGAGACGAGGAGGACGGGAGGCCGTAGTACCAGGTGATGAGGTTCCAGATGATCGCGCCCATGAGGCCGGCGCCCACGAGCAGCAGCGAGACCGTCTTGGCGTCGATGCCCTTGGCGATGTTGCCGGCCACGTGTGACTCGAACACGAGGAACGCGATGAAGTTGAAGAACGCGGCCCAGATCACCGCCGCGCGCGGCGAGAGCACTCGGGTCGAGACCACGGTCGCGATCGAGTTCGCGGCGTCGTGGAAGCCGTTGATGAAGTCGAACGCGAGCGCGAGCAGGATGATGACGACGAGCGCGGTGAACATCAGGAGTACTCCAGGACCACGCCTTCGAGGACGTTCGCGACGTCGTTGCACTTGTCCATGGCCGTCTCGAGCGCGTCGAAGATGTCGCGCCACTTCATGACCACCAGCGGGTCGTTGCCGGCCTTGTAGAGCTGGGCGATCGCCTTGCGGTAGAGGTCGTCGGCGTCGTTCTCGAGCTGGCCGAGCTGGGTGCAGACCTCGAGCACGCGCGGCGACTTCTTGAGGCTCGGGAGCTCCTTGGTGGCCTCGAGCAGCATCTCGCAGGATTTCACGAGGATGTCGGCGAGCTCCTTCACCGGCGGCCGCGCCTCGTCGATCTCGAACAGCACGACGCGCTTGGCCACCGCCTCGGTGAGGTCGAGCACGTCGTCCATGCGCGAGATGAGGGTGTGGATGTCCGCGCGGTCGAACGGGGTGATCCACGTCTCGTGGAGGCGGCGCATGGTCTCGTGCGTGATGCTGTCGCCGGCGTGCTCGTTCTCGACCACTTCCTTGGCGAGCTCCTTGGCCCGGTCGAGCTGGTCGAACATGCGCCGCACCACCTGGGCCGCCTCGAGGGTGTGCTCGGCGTGCTTGCGGAAAGCGTCGAAGAAGAGCGCGTCAGAGGAGGACTTGCCGAACATGGGACACTCCGTACTCAGGGGAGGAGAAGCAGGACGAGGATGCCGAGCGCGATCCGGTAGAAGCCGAACGGAGCGAGCCCGCGGGTACGCAGGAAGCGGAGGAAGAAGCCGATGACGGCCCAGGCGACGACGAACGAGACCGCGAAGCCGACGAGCAGCGAGAGCCGCGCGGCCGAGGTGGCGACCAGCGCCTTGCCCCCCTTGTAGAGGTCGAGCAGCGTCGCGGCGCCGAGCACCGGCAGCGCGAGGAGGAACGAGAACTCGGCCGCCACGGTGGGGGAGAGGCCGAGCGCGCGCCCGCCGACGATGGTGGCCATCGAGCGCGAGGTGCCGGGCCACAGCGCCGCGCACTGGGCGACGCCGATGAAGAAGCCGTGCTTCGGCGTCACGTCCTCGAGCTTCTCGAGGGTGGCCTTGGTGCGGGGCACGAGGCGCTCGAAGACGATCATCAGCACGCCGCCGACGATGAGCGCGACGACCACCGGGCCCTTGCCGAACAGGTGCGCCTTGATGGCCTTGCGCAAGAGCAGGCCCGCCACCGCCGTCGGGACGAACGCCGCGAGCAGCGCCGAGAACAGGCGGAGCGCGTCGGGGTCCTTGCGGAACACACCCGTGACCCGCTGGAGCAGCAGCGCGCGGTAGTGCACCACCACTGCGAGCACCGCGCCGAGCTGGATCACGACCTCGAAGGTCTTGGTCGCGTCGTCGTGCAGGCCGAGCGCGTGCGACACGAGCACGAGGTGGCCCGTGGAGGAGACGGGGAGGTACTCGGTGAGCCCCTCCACCACTCCCAGCAGCAGCGCATACAAGACCGGCATCGACGGGCGCGAACCCTAATCGCTCGGGCTCCGCCTGTGGCAGGGCGCCATGCGGGGGTTTCGCACTAGGCACAGGCGCGTCACACAAAAGACGCATTGGCACCTGCCGCGTCGCCGGAATGTCACGTCGGACGGAATCCCGAAATGGCTTGCGAAGGCGTTATGGCAGCAATGACAGCATGTTTCGCCACTTGCTCGACCGTCGCGCCGTGCGCAGCTTGCGGGGCACATGGCCTCGACCCTCGTGCTGCTGCTCGTCAATGCCGTCAGCGTCCTCGTCGTCGCGGCGCTCTTGCCCGGCATGCGCGCGCGCTCCTTCATGGACGCGCTCGGGTTCGCCGTCGTCGTGGCCATCCTCAACGCGGTCGCCTGGAAGGTGCTGTGGTTCGTCTCGATCCCATGGACGATCCTCACGCTCGGCATCGGCGCGTTCATCCTCAACGGCATCATCTTCTTGATCGCGCAGAAGGTCGTGCGCGGCGTCGAGATCAGCGGCTGCTTCGTGGCGGCCATCGCCTGGTTCCTGGTCAGCGCCTGCAACGCGGTGCTCCTGGGCTTCTTCCACTGAGGGCCAGCAGCGAAATCTTCCAAGCCCCTCGGACGTCTCTCCTCCATGCGCATCCAACGCCTCTCGAGCTGGCTCGTGCCGCTCACCCTCGGGACCCTCGGGTCGGCGGTGCTCGCCGTCTCGCTCGCCTGTGCGCTCGGGCCCACCGAGCCGCTGCTCGGCGGGCGCTGGGTCGGCTGGGTGTTCGCGATGATGGTGACCGTGCCCATCGCGATCGGGCTCGTGCTCTCGGGCGTGTTCTGGGACGTCGTGCGCCTGAAGCTGTTCGGCCACGCGCCCCCCACCGGCCTCCACGGATGGCTCGTCGCGGCCGCCACGCCGCTCGTCACCTACGGGAGCTACCTCGTGTTCCGACCCGGTGCGTGGCCGGGCGTCCGGATGGCGCTCGCGCTGCTCGGGCCCATCGTCCTCGTCCCCCTCCTGGTACGGTGGGTCGCCAACCGCTGGTTCCCGTCCGGGACGTCCGCGCGGTAGGAGGCGGTTGCACATCGGTTCCGATGTAGTACACAGGGCGTCGCCTGGTGACTCAGGCAGGAGTGACGCCCATGAAGACCCGGTTTTTCTCGCTCATCGCCTCGGTTGGACTCGGTCTCGCGGCCTGCGCCGCGCCGCCCACGGGGCCTGAGGACGAGAGCCAGCTCGGCGACGATGCCCTCACCGGGGTCACCTCCGCCGAGCGAGGGATCCACTTCGAGGGTCGGGTCTACGTGGACGCCGCCGCGAACGACGACGTGGTCCGGACCGCCATCGCCCGACAAGTGAAGACCGCGCTCGGCGCCCTCCGCCAGCCCAAGGTCGCGCTGAACGATCGCGCCTCTCGCGCCAACACCGACCCGGCCAAGTGGGCGCGCGTGGTCGTGGACGTGGTGGACACCAAGGGCACCAAGGTCGAC